>CABZEG010000010.1 GCA_902524655.1 uncultured Alphaproteobacteria bacterium
CGGATATTAACAGTCTGGTTAAATTTTTAGATAAAAATCCGTCAGCACCAGTAATCGCCGTTATGATGGTTTATGACAAACCTCCATTTGCGATTGCAGGCAGGAAAAGTCTAGGTGTAAGCTCGCCAAAAGATCTAGAAGGCAAAATACTAGGTGCGCCACCTCCAGATGGAGCATGGGCACAATTTACTCCTTTTGCTAAGGCTAATAACCTAAATGTAGAAAAAATAAAGGTTGAACCCGTCGGTTTCCCGACTAGAGAACCGATGCTAGCAGAGAGCAAGGTTGACGCAATAACTGGATTTTCCTTTTCTATGTTTTTAAATCTCATAAGACTGGGCGTTCCAGAAGAGGATATATCGGTAATGTTAATGGCAAACAATGGTCTGAAACTTTATGGTAATGCTATTATTGTCAATAAGGACTTTGCAAGCGCGAACTCAGATAAAGTTTCATCTTTTTTAAAAGCTGTTGGTAAAGGTTGGGCATCTTCAATAAAAGACCCTGAAAAAGCCGTAAAAAGTCTAATTGAACGAAATCCTGCTGCTGATCTTGTTCTTGAAACAAGAAGGCTAAAATTAGCAATCGAAGGAAATGTTCTAACTCCTTACACAGAAAAAAATGGAATGGGAAAGATTGATATGGAAAGAATGACAGCAGCCTTGGCCCAACTTGAACAAACATACGAGTTTACTTCAAAAGCGGAAATCTCAAATTTCTATACTGATCAATATTTGCCTTCGGATGGAAGCTTGAAACTTAAATAAAACTTGCATAGCAGCTAGGGGTAGTATGTACTACCTCTAGCATTTTAATTAATTTCATGTATATCGATATTAAAGAATTATCCCACAAATATTCAACTGCGGATGAAGATCTATTGGTGCTGAGCGATTTATCTTTTTCGGTGGGAAAAGAGCAATTTGTGTCAATAGTTGGGCCATCCGGATGTGGAAAATCAACTTTAACGAAGCTTATTGCAGGTCTCTCCGTACCATTAAAAGGAAAAATTTTAATATCTGGATCCCCTGTAGACTCTCCTAGAGAATCAATTGGAATGGCGTTCCAAAACCCAGTCCTTTTAGAGTGGAGAACGGCATTAGATAATATTTGTTTGCCCCTTGAAATAGTATCCCCCCAAATGACCAGAATTCAGAAAATAGCAAGGGCTACCGAATTGTTAGAGATGGTTGGCTTAAAGGATTTCTCTCAAAGCAGACCATCTCAATTATCGGGAGGGATGAAACAAAGAGTATCTCTTTGCCGATCTCTGGTACACCGCCCTGAAATTCTTATTCTAGACGAGCCTTTCGGTGCGCTTGACGCGTTTACACGCGAAGGTCTTTGGAAAACATTAAAGGATCTAAAAACATCTGAAAACTTTACTTGCATTTTGATAACGCACGATTTGCGCGAAGCAATTTATCTTTCTGACGAGGTTGTTATTCTCACAGACAGACCCGGAAAAGTCAAAAAAAGTGTAAAAATAAATTTTAAAAGAAATAGTAATAGTATTGATGAATTATATTCTAAAGAGGCAACGAAAATGTTAGCTTTTTTGCGAAAACAAATTGAATTATCGCATACAAGATTATGATTAAAAGAAACCTTGGACAGCAAATATATGTGCCGGCATTTAGTATTTTCACATTCTGCATATTTTGGGAATTATTAGTTTGGGCAAATGGCTGGCCTGATTATAAGATGGCTTCCCCTTCTGATATAGGTCCGGCTTTTTGGAAATTTAAGTCTTTATTTATTTATTATGGCTGGGAAACATTTTGGAGAACCGTTGTAGGCCTTGTATTTGCTGTAATTGTTGGAATTGGGTTAGGTATAATTATGGGATTTTCTAAAATGTTAAGGGATGCCTTGTTCCCAATTTTGGTTGGCTTCAATGCAATACCAAAAGCGACGGTAGTTCCAGTAATTGCCCTGATGTTTGTAGGTATGCATGATATGAACACAATTTTAATTGTAATATTCATAGCTTTTTTTCCTATAACAGTTTCGATTTCTGTGGGTCTTTCAACTTTAGAACCGGAGTATGAAGACATACTGTTAAGTTTGGGTGCAAATAAATTTCAAATTTTTTATAAAATTGCTCTTCCAAAGACATTACCAGAGTTTTTTGGTGCTTTGAAGGTTTCTACAACGCTTGCTTTCATCGGCACCAACCTTATGGAAATAATTGAGCCCCACGGTAAGGGGCTTGGGCATTTATTTGATAGTGGTAAGATTAATGCAGATTATCCGTTGATGTTTGCTGTATTGATAGCTCTAGCGGTGATGGGTATATTTTTGTTTTATTTGGTTTTAATTCTTGAGCGTATTTTTGCGGGATGGGCGGAGCGATCTTGAGAGAAAATGTCAATAGTGGCGGTTTTCGATTTCCTTCCGCCAGTTTGATTTTATGAAAAAAGTTTGTTACCAATTTTGGCTCCAAAAAATACTTAGCATTTCTTTTTTATTGAGAAAGAATGGCTCCGGCGGTTGGGATCGAACCAACGACCAGAGTGTCATACCTGGTCATAAAGTGTCATATTTATAAGGGTATGATGGTCATAAAGTGTCATACTTGGTCATAAAGATTTATATAGTGTCATACTTGCGCGGCATTACTTTAGCATTATTTGAAATATGTCCGTAGGGAATTTGGCATTATTTTGCGGATGTATAGATTAATAGTAGATCGGCAGTTCATCTTGTTGACCACTGCTTTATAACTGCATAACAATCACAAAAACTAGTAACCTCATCGTATTTTTATCGAATTTAATCAACTTTCCTAAAAGCTTTGATTAACTTAATTACTTAACTTTTCGCTAAAAATACTTAGTAATCTATTTTATAAAAAAAAACCGCTGGAGAGATCGAAAGCCCTCTAACTAACAATTGCCACACAACCACTTTTTATTAGTGATGCTTTCTCTTCTAATTCAGAGACTTTACGTTACAGAAAGAAGAGAAAGCTGATCAAGAGATATTAGCCTCTTACGAGGGAAAGAACCGATGATTTGCTTGCATTCGCTTGCGCGATCATTGCTGTTGCGGCTTGTTGCAAGATCTGGTTCTTCGCTAGATTACCAGTCTCTTGCGCAAAGTCGGCATCTCTTATACGGCCTTGGGAGGCACTAAGATTTACCGCTACCTGATCAAGGTTACTTATTGTGCTGTCTAATCTATTGGATACCGCACCGAGTTTACCTCTCTCACTTGAGACATAATCGATTACGAGGTCAACCGCTTCTATAGCTACTTGAGCTTTTGCCGCTGTGGTCAAATCCAAATCACTATGTGGATTAACAATGTATTCTCTTACTCCATAAAACTCAATACTACCAGTATCGTTGAAAGGCTGATATGAATCCATATCACCTATATTGACGTTGATAGTTTGGTTGGCACCTTCTCCTACTTGAAAGGAGAATGATCTACCATCAAGCAGATTTTGTCCTGCCCATTTGGTATTACTCGATATTCTATCCATTTCATTCTGGAGTTGCTTGAATTCAGCGTCTGTATGCTGTCTGTCGGCATCCGTTAAGGTACCATTGGCTGACTGCACCGCAAGTTCTCTCATTCTAAGAAGAACATTGTGGGTTTCCTGCATGCCACCTTCCGCCGTATCGATTAAAGATTGTGCATCAGCGGCATTTCGTGAGGCCATGGCTAACCCTTGAATTTCTGCTGAAAGCCGCGTTGATATGGCCTGTCCCGCTGCATCATCTTTGGCGTAGTTGATACGTGAGCCCGTGGATAGCTTCTCCATAGCGCTGTCTAAACCTTTTGAAGCCGTGTTTGCTGCATTAGATGCGAATGCAGACGCATAGTTACTATTGATACTTAGCATGTGCTATATCTCCAAATATAAATAAACCTAGTATCATAAACGACTGCGTATTTTGCCTTTTTAACAAAAGTTCAAAAAATAGACCTGAAAAAGGAAAAAACAAACCTGCGATTTTCAAAAAGGCAACCTATCGTATTGATTGCAAACAGCATTTTACAAACGTAAAAAAAGTATATGTCAATAGCGGCGGTTTTCGATTTCCTACCGCCAGTTTAAAAGTTTGTCACCAAATCTGTCACCAAAAAAACTAAGGTAATGATTTTATTAAGAAAAAATGGCTCCGGCGGTTGGGATCGAACCAACGACCAAAGTGTCATACCAGGTCATAAAGTATCACAAAGTGTCATATTTATAAGGGTGTGATGGTCATAAAGTGTCATACTTGGTCATAAAGGTTTATATAGTGTCATACTTTTCTTGTCACCAACTTGTCACCAAATGCTAAAAATTTCCTACCGCCAGTTTTTATAATTTGTCACCAAGTCATTTCGCAGATGTGTATATGACGGTCGATCGGCAGTTTATCTTGTTTTTGATTTGATCTAGGAGCTTTTTGTACTTAATGAACATATATTTTTCCCTATCTAGAAAGGATACTTCTAATAAAATTTAAAAAAAATTCCTGAACAAATCGTTCTCATATTAAACTTTTTTCTAAATTGTCCGTTTTAAGTTATGGTTGATTTTTATATTGGGTGTTTGCTTGTTATGGCCTTGGCTGTTTCAAATAATATTGACTTAAAATTATCTTTAGCGCAGTCAATAACGCAAAAGCGAATTGATCAGGCGATCGAAAGACTTTCTACAGGGAAGCGTATCAATAGTGCTAAAGATGATGTTGGTAGTTTAGTGCAAATCTCAAGATTTGGATCTGAAATCATTTCAATTGATAGCTACAATAGAGCAGCAAAAAATGCTCAAAATATATTAGATGTTGCAAACGATACTGCTGCTAGTGTTCAATCAAGATTGCTGAGGCTAAGAGAGCTAGCAGTGCAGTCAGCTAACGGCACTATCTCGGCAAATGACCTTGTAGCAATAAATGAAGAAACTGATCAGATCCTCACCTCAATTGATCAAACATCAAATTCTACAAATTTTGGGGGGTTGAAGCTTTTGGATGGAACTTTCACAAGTAAGGATTTTAGACTCACTAATTCTGAAAATGGTGTTATTTCGTTATCATTTGAAAGTCTCTCACATGAGGCTTTAGGTTTAAAAAATCTGGATCTGAGCGTTCATGCCGGAAAATCAGAAATAATCGGTACTAACGCAGCAGACACCATTACTGGCAAGGCAAATATTGACAAAATCACAAGTGGAGCAGGAAATGATCAAATAAATGGTATGGGAGGGAACGATGTTTCAATTTTTAATGAGGCATATACTAATTTTGATATATTTACCGGAGCATTTACTACCTTAAATGTAATGGGAAACCATAGCCAAAACGTTGAAATTGGTTTTGAAATTATCAATACAGATGGAACAATTTATAGAGTCTCCTACAGTCCATCAAATACGGCAACTCAAGATGTTGCTCAGCAACTAGCAAACGCATCAATCAAAGATATAGGGGGTAATTCTGTATCAAATCCAGGGTTTACTCTTTCTAGAGGTGCTGATGCCTCTATATACATACGTAAGAATGATGGTTCAGATTTTTCTATCAGACCATGGGGTGGCGTTAATCAGGGTGCGGTTAATACCGTATCAGGTTCTTCAACCAGCAATCATTTCGATGTAGCGTCAAATAGTAATGGAAAAAGCGCAGTTGCTTGGTCAACCGTTGTTTCGGGTGGCAGCTCAGAAAGCATTTTAATACAGCGATATGACGCTTCTGGCAATGAAAATGGGAGTACAGTAAATGTTAGAACGGGCAGCAGTGTACAAAAACCAAGTCTAACGTATTTGGAAAATGATTATATTGCTTTGACACACGTAGAACTCAACTCCGCATCGAACAGTAAAGATACTTATCTACATATAATCGACGATTATGGATTTGTGGTTCATACATCTAAGGTAAATAAAAACTTAAGTACTGGAGATTATTTTAATCCATACGTTACTGATTTAGGAAACTCAGAATTTATGGTCCAATGGACCTATGCTCAAAATGCTGGATCAAGCCAGACAAATGGCAGTTTTGCTCAGATTTATGATTATAAAGGCTTAAAGAAAGGTCAACAACTCGTGATTTCCGATGATAATACTGGTAGTGGTGCAGCTGGAAAAGCTGTCAAGATATCCAATTCAAAATTCGTATTGCCAACCTTTAAAAATTCTTCCGAACTCGAATTTGAAATTTTTAACAAATATGAGCGTGAGCAGGTATTGATAGGCAAAGAGTTTCAACTGAATACGACTGCAACGGGGGACCAATATAATGCAAAAATCGCTAGCTGGTCTGATAGTCAAAGGTTAAATCATGGACATTCAGAATTTATTTCTGTTTGGCAATCAGATACTAAAGACATAATTGCTCAGAGGTTCGATGGACTAGGGAATATGATCGGTGACGAAATTGTTGTAAGCACAAATACAACTGGGCAAAGCTATGCACCAAATGTAACAGCGCTAGCCGAGAGCGACTTTTTGGTGTCTTGGATATATGACGCTCAAGATGGGACTGGGCCCAAGCTCATGGGATCTCGATATAATATGCAGTCGAAGACAATCAATGCAACTCCAACAAAAGAAGCAGAATTTATAATTAGTACAAATGTTGCGCCGTATGCAGATTTATCGATTTCAAATTTAGGTGAAACTGGACACTCCGTTAGATCTTTAAGTTCAACTGGAAGTAATGATAGTGGGTTTATTGTATCTTGGCATGGGGAGGCTAATAGTACTAGCGGCAATAACGTAATAACCCAAATATTTGATGGGAATAATAGTAAAATCTTGATGCCGGAAGGTAATGAAATAATAGTCAACAGCCATATGACTGGCGATCAGACCAATTCAGACATCGTAGAACTTCTCAATGGCAATTTTGTTGTCACTTGGCACTCTTTAGGCCAAAATGGTTACCGATCTGAGGCACGAGCTCAGATCTTCGATCCTATTGGCGAAAAAGTTGGATCAGAATTCAAAATTGATCCTGATTCTGGAGCTAATGACTTCGCTGCGTGGTACACATCAATAGCAAAAACGAATGATGGTGGTTTTGTTACAACTTGGGAGTCTGACGGACAAGATGGGTCAAGCGCTGGAATATTCTTACAAAAATTTGATCAAAATGGTGGTAGAGTTGGAAACGCTCAACAAGTGAATACATACGTATCCGGCAATCAATTTGATCCTTCAATATCTCTTTTAAGTGATGGCGGCCACATTGTTACTTGGTCGTCTTATCATACTCCTGCTGCACAACCTGGTGAAAATAATAGTAGTGACGTCAGCATAATAGCAAATAATCCCAATGCTACTCACGATTATTTTATACGATTTACCAATGATACAACAAATTCTAACAGAAACTCAAAAATAGAAATACTGGGTAATGAGTACGATATACCAAGCGGAACTATTGCTTCAAAGACACAAACTCTAAAAGACTCGCTTTTATCTGCTGGAATTAGCTCGAATATTACAAATGTAGGCGATTCTTTTGGAACTTATTTAGAGATAGATAGTTTAACTATTTCAGATTACGTAGAGGCCTATGGAACTAGCAAGTTTAACTTATTCGGTGACCCGCTAAATAATACTGATGGATTGAGCAGTGACTTAACTACGCCATTAATAGTTGGAGCTTCAGAGACAGTAAGCAATTCTAATCCTAGTGGGTACTTTGACGTTGCCTATAACGCATCAGGAGAAAGAGCAGTTTCTTGGTCTTCTACACCTCCGAGTGGCGGTAGCGGAAGTATATTATTACAACGCTATAATACGGATGGTAGCTCAAATGGAAATCTTATTAATTTAGATAACTCGGGGGAAATACAACGACCTAGCGTTACTTTTTTAGAAAATGGTTCAACAGCAGTAACCTTTTTTAAATATAAAAGCGGTCGCTACGATACTGAATTGAAAATTATTGACCAAAATGGAACAGTTACTCATTCATCAGTTGCTAATAGCGGCGAAGCAACAGGTGATTACGTAAACCCAGAGGTAATTGATTTGGGTAACTCAAAATTTTTAGTACAATGGAATTATTCCACAAATCATCCTCAGCAGCCATCCACGGGGAGTAAGGCTCAAGTTTATAATTATGACGGGTCCAAATCAGGAAATAGTTTTACAATTTCAAAAACAAGCTTTATCAGTGGTGCTTCGAATAAAGCTATTGCATTGGATAATTCAAATTTTGCGATTTTAGTCCATGACACAGATAATGGTTCAAATAATATTGACCTTCGCGTCTATGACAGTTCCACCGGATCAAAAACATCAGACTTTTCAATAACAACAAATGCAAACCATAACTCGTATGCACCGGTCCTCGCAAAAACAAACGCAGGCATTCTTGTAGTTTGGGCTGAGGGAAACTCAAAAGATTTGTACGCTCAACATTTTAGTCAAAACGGCACTGCTTTGTCTTCAAAAACTTCAATTGCATCCGATGTAAACGATGTTAACGCGATTGTTTCGACTGATGAGTATGGAAATGAGGTCTTCAATATATTGTGGGGATCAAGTTCAGATAGTAACACCTATCTGAAACGATTAGATAGCGCTATGCAGACTGTTTACACATCAGATACCGAAGTTTTTTCAGGGAAAAACTATTACCTTAAATCAGCATTGGATAGTTCAGGAGATGTACTTGTATTTGAAAACTCAAGCACAAATGCACCACTGACTTTTAAAAAGATCTCTGACAAAAAAGAACCAGCTTTAATATCAGGGTATGACAGACACAATGATATTTTTGCTCAACTCTATGATGCGAGTGGGAATAAATCAGGCACACAGTTTAGGATCAATACGGCTATAGATGGTAACCAAGACCCATCAGCAGTAATAGGCCTGAGTGGTGGAGGTTTTGCTGTAACATGGCAATCGGAAAAAGAAGATGGCGACTCAAATAGTATTACGGCTCAAATCTATGGATCCAATGGAAATAAATCCGGAAATCCAATTCAAGTTAATACAACAACATCAGGAGCGCAAAAAAATCCAGATATAACCCAACTCGAAAATGGCAATATTGTTATTAGTTGGAAAGACTCTGCAGCTGATGGAAGCGGAACAGGTGTTTTTGCACAAATTTTCCAAACTGATGGGACGAAAGTTGGATCAGAATTTCAAATAAACTCTACCACAGCTAGTAATCAAGCAAACAGTAAAGTATTAGCCTTGTCTTCTGGCAATTTTCTTGCCGTATGGGATAGCGAAGGAGGACAAGATGGAAGCGGCACAGGTATTTATGGACAATTCTTTACAGCAAATGGAACCAAACAAAATTCTGAATTTGTTATAAACAAATATACAGCCGGAAATCAAAATCTAGCAAGCGTTGCGGAACTCGATAATGGAAATATTGTCGTCTCTTGGGACTCCGAAGGACCAGATGGATCTGCCAAAGGGATAAGCGCGCAAATAATTAATTCATCAGGTGAGAGACTTGGGCTTGAAAAACAGGCGAATAAAGACTCGTCATACTCTCAGCAATACTCATCAACGGTCACTTTTAGCGATGATAGCTATGTCGTCGCTTGGAGAGACACTGGTAGTGCTAATAAAGATATTAAGGCCCAATTTTTTAACTCTACAGGAGCAAAAGTAGGATCAGAAATTATTGTTGCAACACCGAGTACCAGTTCAGCCAATAACTTTCATTTAGATATGATAAAGCTAACAAATAATGACCTTGTAATAAGTTACTCTAAAGGAACCGATATATTTGCTCAAATCCTCGGAAATAATGGATCAAAAAAAGGATCAGAGTTTAAGTTAGATAATGAAGCTACACAATCCGATGGAACAAACTCTATCGGAAATGAAAAAGTAATGAGCAGTATTGTAAGTCTTTCTAGTGGTGGGTTTTTAGCAGTGTGGAATAATAGCTATCCAATTGATGTTAATGGAAATGGAAATGTAGACTATCTGGCTTACAATGATGATGATCAAGGAATACTAGGGCAGTTTTTTAATGCGGATGGTTCAGTAAATGGTTCCGTTTTTCAAATAAATCAATATACGAAAGGCATTCAAAACGCACCCCATCTAACAGAACTAAAAAATGGAAATATTCTTGTTTCATGGACGGCGTCCCCTGATAATAATGGCGTGAGTGCTGATGGATCAGGGAAGGCCACCTTCGCCACAATATTAGCACCGTCATATAAGGTTTTATGGGGTACTAAGGATGATTTTGATACTAATGATGGACTTTATAATGTAACAGAGGACACACATGGGGCAGCAAGTGGAAGCCTCACGGCATATCTTAATAATACCTACCCGGGTTATAGATATGGCAATAATTTTACCTACATTCATGGTGCAACGGATGAGAATTCGCCTAATAGGATAAGACCTGCTACCTTTAAGTTAAATGTCGATAATAAGTATGATAGTGTTTTTTCTGCGCTGCTAAAAATAAAAGCGAAACCGCTTGATGATAATAAAGGCGAAGGTAACGATACTCTTGTTTTAACAAATGTATCAGCAGATGGAGGGAAAACCTATGAATATAATATTGGGCTTGGCGTAGATGGATCTCCAAATAATTTCTTTAACTTTGACTGGCAAATTGATGATAGGCCAGCAATTAACCCAAGCGGCTTTGATATTATCATTAATTTGGCTGATTTTAATTCAAAAGAAGGAACTAACCATAATATTATTGATCAGATAAATTCAGACCGAATTTTGGATGTTATCATAGAAGATGATACACAAGTAGACTACTTTGAATTAGAGATAAATGGTAAAACATATACTGTAGATACATCTCGACCTGATAATTCCTCTGTTTACGGGTACCCCATTGCGTCACCCCATATTGCAAAATCATTAAGCTCCGATTTTTCAAATGACTCAACCATCACAAAAACCTCACAGGGTTTTCTTGCGACTTGGATTGAAGGAACAAATAAAAATCTGTATGGGCAGTATTTTGACAATGATGGCAATGATTTAAGCGGATCAAAGCAGTTAATTGCTTCTAATGTCAATAGTTCCTCTGTTTCAGTATCATCTGATGGCAGCGGGAACGAGTATTTAAATGTTTTATGGGGATCTAGTGAAACTGGAGATACCTATTTTCGACAATTCAATGGAACGTCAATCAATGAGGTTGCATCCCATAAAACAGAAGTGTTTTCAAATACAAACGAAAATTTGAAAAGTTTTGTCGATAATAATGGTAAAATTCAAGCCTTTGAAACATCAAACTCTAGTTCAAGTATTAATTATAGAAGTTTAGACCAAGTAGCAATGGATAAAAATACTAGATTTGGTATTGATGGCCGAATTTTTGATGGATACTCTGAACTATTAGAAACTAAGTCCGTGGTAGGTAACATCAATGGCCAAAAAGATACTGTAGTTGTGGGTAAGCAGCATGGAGATGGATCATATTCAAATTCTGAACTTTATGGGATAGATAGACATAAAAATGTTGAATGGTTAAAATTTTCGGATGGATATTATGATACTGTCAATGAAACCTTTCATGCAAATCCGTTTGAGCCAGATTTAGGTGAAATACCGGAACCCATACCAGCGATTGACGCAGCAATAGAAAAAGTATCCCAATTTTTGGGAAAAAATGGTGCATCTTACAGAGCTATAGAGTCAATTATTTCCCAAAACATTAATTATTCAATAAAAATGGAAAAGTCTGTTGGTTTAATCAGAGACGCTGATATGGCCCAAGAAAGTTTACGGTTCGCAAAAGAAAATCTACTTCTTAGTACCCAAACCAATTTAGTTAAAGCAATTAACGTAAATAGGAAAACAGTATTATCTCTCCTCAGAGAGGATAGTTTATTATATAAACAAGCATTTTTATACTAAAGTTGCCGCAAATTAAAATGCTTCTTTGGAGTAACTATCTTCTAAAATCATTTTGGATTGAAGGCACCGAGATTTTCGATTTCCTACCGCCAGTTTTTATAATTTGTCACCAAAATATTTTTTTAAAAAAAAAGTTTGCCACCAAATTTGGCACCAAAAAAATTAGGTTATTGATTTTATGTAGAAAAAATGGCTCCGGCGGTTGGGATCGAACCAACGACCAATTGATTAACAGTCAACTGCTCTACCGCTGAGCTACGCCGGAACACACAACAAGAATTGCACTAAATTTTACTTTAATTCAAGCAAAATTATTTTAATTTTCATTAGATCGAGAAAACTTTGCTGTTTGAGAAAATTTATCCGTAGACACTTTATCCCTTTCATACAAATCAATAAGGTGTGCAAGGACATTCCTTATTGCTGCCGCTTTGAGGGTTGGATTTAAATCAACATATACATCATCCACTATTTCAGCTGGTGTTCTTGGAATTTTTGAAACAGAATTCAATATTTGCTCTTCCCTATCCCGCCTATGTTTAATTTGCGCTAACACCATTTTTCTCGGTTCCTTTAAAGGTTTACCGTGCCCAGGGTAATAAATTACCTCTTGCCTAGATGATAATTTTTCTAATGAATTCATAAAAGAGCCTAGATCTCCATCTGGTGGCGAAATCAAAGTAGTAGCCCAACCCATAACATGATCACCACTAAATAAGATTTTTCTTTCTTTCAATGAGAAACAGATATGATTACTTAAATGACCAGGAGTATGAACAACTTCTATACTATAATTATTCAATTTAAGTATTTGTTTCTCATGGACTTTTTCATCCAACAGAAGATCTTTATCAATTCCCTCCTCACCCCCTAAATCTAAGGAAGAAGATAACTTTTTCATAAAGCTTGTGCGGGCTTCATCGGCAGATCCAAAACCAATAATTCTGGCTCCAGTTTTGAGTTTCAACTGCCTAGATAATGGCGAATGGTCTATATGCGAGTGCGTTAAAAGAATATCTGTTACTTTCCTCTTTCCAATATATCTCATAATAGAACTAAGGTGGGCTTCGCTGTCAGGTCCTGGGTCAATAATAATTAAGTTATCAGTTCCTAAAATATAGGTTCTGGTTCCTGTAAAGGTCATAGGGCTAGCATTATCTGCAGTTATCACTACTAAATCGTTTTCAAGCTGCTCTGTCTTACCAATTAGAGGTTCATGATTTGTATCAAAGCTTATAGCCATATATTAAGATTACATTATAATTATTAAAAAAATAAAAAATTTATGAAAAATTTAAAGCTTAAGAAATATTTACCTAGAAGCTTTTTTGGAAGAGCTCTTTTAATTATCATTCTACCAATTATTTTTTTGGAAGCGATTATAGGCTTTGCCTTTATACAGCGCTACTTTGAACAAGTTACTACGCAACTAGCGAAAAGCACTGTTTTGCAAATTAATTATGTTCTGGATCGTTATGAAAATATTTTGAGTGACGAAAGAAAGTTTTTTCTTAATAATATGGAGACAAAGTTTGACCTCAAACTCACTATTGTTGCGCAAGAAAGTCAAAAGAACTTCGTACAGAAATATGCATATGACTTTTCTGGGATAACACTTATCAAAATTCTAAAGAATGATGTTCCAAATATTAAACATATAGACCTAAAGACTAACGGTATGGTTAATATATTTACAATTCTTCCAAACAATTCTTACCTGAAATTTGAAATAGAGAGAGAAAGATTTACAGCATCAAATCCTCATCAGTTACTAGTTCTTATGGTGCTTTTAACGATTATACTTGGATTTTTACTTCTCATGGTACTCCGAAACCAAATAAAACCTATTAAGATGCTGGCGTCGGCAGCAGAAGCTTTTGGAAAGGGCCAATCTTTAAGTTATAAACCTACCGGATCGATTGAAATAAGAAAAGCTGGATCAGCATTTCTCGAAATGAGGAAAAGACTCGAGAGACAAATCGAACAACGAACGCAAATGCTTTCGGGAGTAAGCCATGATCTTCGTACACCATTAACGCGGCTTAAACTAGCTTTAGCTCTAAAGGAGGAAGATGCTGAGGCAAAAGAAATGTTAGACGATATCCAACTAATGCAAAACATTCTTGATGAATTTTTAGAATTTTCTAAGAACCAGCAGACAGAAAAAATAAAAGAAATATCGTTAGTCGATTTTTATACCTTCATAAAGAATAATAGTGTCAATTTAAAAGATAAAATAGACTGGCATTTAAAATTAACAAGCAAGGGACGAATTGTGCATTTAAGGCCTCAAAACTTGTTGCGAGCAATAAATAATTTAATTGAAAACGCAGATTTTTATGCATCTAAAATAAGAATTTCGATCGTAGAAAAAGAAAGTCGTTTGCATATTAATATAGAGGATAATGGACCTGGGATCCCTTCCGAAAAAATAAAGGAGGCAATAAAACCATTTGTTCGATTAGATCACTCTAGAAACCTAAATAAACCACATGGAGTAGGTCTTGGCTTATCTATTGCTTCTGATCTAATAAAAATCCATGGTGGTAACCTGAACCTTAAAAAAAGTAAAAGCCTTGGAGGTTTAAAAGCAAGCTTGACACTACCACTTTAATTTATCCACATTGAAGGCCTTAACCCAAATTGTGACCCGCAGTTTTAACTATCCCACCATCGGAAGCTATCGTTTCACCTACAATATATGACCCAGCCTGAGAGCAAAGAAATATCACCAGCCCAGCGATATCTTCTGGTAAGCCTACTCTTTTTCGAGGATTATTTCGAGCGGTTTCACTATAATCATGATCAACTGCAGAGCCTAGCATTTGGCTGGGATATGGACCAGGAGCTATAGCATTAACAAGTACATTTTCTTTTACTAGTTTTGCTGCCATTACTCGGGTTAAATGATGGACCGCTGCTTTTGACGTACTATAGGAATAAGTTTCAAAGGCTGGAACATTAAGTCCATCAATTGATCCAATATTTATAACACGTGATGGGTCATCACCAGAAGCTCTAACTTTTAGCATTTCGGTAAGTTTTTGTGTCAAAAAGAAGAGAGACTTTACATTCAAATCCATAACTTTGTCCCACCCTACTTCAGAAAATCTATCATAGGGTTCACCCCAAGCAGCGCCAGCATTATTAATTAAAAAATCAATTGCTTTTTCTTTTTCATGCATCATTTTTACAAAATAATCTATTCCTAGAGAGCTACTTAGATCACAAGCAACGGGAATGCAGACACCGTTATATTTATTTGCTAATTCCTCAGCCTTTTTAACAAGCGGCTCTTCTTTACGTGCAGTCATATATACTTTCACACCATTGGCAAGAAAGCCTGCTGAAATCATTTCTCCTATCCCTCTTGAACCACCAGTTACAACCGCTACTTTGCCAGAAACATTAAAAAGTTGACCTATTTTCATTCTTAATAACTCCAAATTATAATTAATGATGGTATTAAAGAAGAATTCAAAAGTAAAATACTTAATACCAGCATTAAATTTCTTTAATCTACCTTAGTAGTTAAAAGGTCAAATAAATCATATATTGCAAGCGATATTTCCGACTCAAGTGGCAACGATAGTACTCCCATTACCCCATATCCTAAACTCAAAGGTATTACATAAAAGCGGATCATATAAATGAACCATGCAACATAAAGTGGACGCAACCGGTGAACTAAAAAAGCAGGCGTAATAGGCCTAAACCATCTCATTAACGGGTCAGTAACTTTCACAAAGAATTTCATAAAAAAGAAAGATGAGTCTTCATTCAGAAACAGGGACATTCCAAACCTCCCAATTAATGTCCACATGATTATCCCAAGCAAATAATCAATGACAAGTATCCAAATGGGAAATGCTGAAATCATCTTATTTAATAGTTGTGGCGCATAAAGACATGCGCCACCAAAAGTTTCTAAATTTAATGGTCAGCAGCCAGTACCGCTTTTCCTTTGGGTACTCTTATTGCATCAACCATATCCTGCGTTTCTTGATCTGGTTCTTCAGTCATTAACGAAACAACGACCATAAGTATAAGACTAACTGGCATACCAATCATACCAAAACGAAGGCCATCGATCCCGTACCATGGTGTCATACCGCCGAACTGAACCATGTATAGATACCAGAAACCAACGCCGAAGCCACCGATCATTCCGGCAACAGCTCCAGCTTTATTTGCTCTCTTCCACCAAACTCCCAAAACAAGTGGGAAGAAAAGACCAGAGTTAGCGAAGCAAAATGCCCATGCCACCGCACCTAAGATCGAAGTGAGTTTAAGTGAGGCAACAAATGCTCCCGCTGCTCCAATAAATAGTAGCAAAACACGCGCAACTACAAGTCTTCTTGAAGTATCAGCTTTTGGATCAATAACTTTATAGTACAAGTCGTGAGACAACGCATTTGCTATAGCAAGCAACAGTCCATCAGCAGTTGACATTGCAGCCGCTAGACCACCAGCAGCTACCAACCCAGATATAACATAAGGCAGACCAGCCATCTCAGGGGTTGCAAGAACAACTATATCCCCTCTCATGAAAAATTCATTGATCTGTAAAATACCATCACCGTTTCCGTCTACCAACTTCAAAAAGCCAACATTACTCCATTGCTGGATCCATTCGAGGTTAGAAACCTCTGTTATTGACTTACCTATGATGCTCGTAGCAACCGTTGGATCTAGCAAAGATAGCTTTGTGAATGTAGCCAATGCTGGGGCCGTAAGATATAGAAGGCAAATGAACAGCAATGACCAGCCTACTGATTGTCTAGCAGCCTTAACGGAGGCCGTCGTAAAGTAGCGCATAAGTACGTGAGGTAAAGAAGCAGTACCTGCCATCATACATAGAACTAGAGTAAAAAATTTCCAGTTTGCCATAGCAGTTGCACTAGCGTCATTAATTCCCACCTTCAAAGCGGCTAACTTTCCAGCCTCTGCTTGCGCTTCAGCTGTTGGAAGTAATTCTTTTACTCCTAACATACCTTCTAACTCTTGAACGCGAGAAACAGCATCAAATTGAGCAAGATGAGGAATTAGACCGTAACCTAGCTTGTTGGACATCCAGAAAACAGGAATAAGGTAGGCAATGATTAAAACAATATATTGCGCAACTTGTGTCCACGTAACAGCTCTCATTCCTCCGAGCATGGAACAAAATAAAATACCAGCGAGACCTATCCAAACACCTACTTCGAATGGAATTTGAAGCGCACGAGCCGCAACTGTTCCAGTACCATTAATTTGAGCCGTAACGTATGTAAAAGAAGCTACAACTAGTATTATAACGGCACAAACTCTTGGAAGGTTTCCACCATATCTCGTTCCGATAAAATCGGGAACGGTGTAACATCCGAATTTTCTTAAGTAGGGTGCTATTAATGAAGCTACAAGCACGTAACCACCAGTCCAGCCAACCAGGAAACCCATGTAAGGATAACCCTTAAGGTATATGCCACCAGCCATAGCTATGAAAGACGCTCCTGACATCCAATCTGCTGCTGTTGCCATGCCATTATAAACGGCTGGAACTTCCCTTCCAGCAACATAATATTGGCTTGATTGCATCGTTCTAGACAAAATTCCAATCAAAGCATAAATAAGAACAGTAAAAGCAACAAATAGCCAACCAATTATGGTATTTGAAACACCAGCCACTTCCAGAATGGCCATTAAAATGACAAAGCCCAAAAAGCCTAGCGTATAAATGCCGTAGACCTTATTGAGGCTTGTTATAAAATTATCACCTAATCTTAACATCTATACCTCCATTAATCATCTTCGCTGAAGCCATATTCTTCATCGATTTTGTTTTGTCTGGAGGCAAACCAAAATGTTAGAATTACAAAAGCTAGCTGAGCACCCTGACCCGCCATATAGTATGCACCAGGGAAACTACCGTTTAAAGAAGTTCCAAAAAGGTGAATAATGAAAGCAAAGAAAGCCCAGATAATTAGAGTAATCCACAACAGACTCTTGGTTTTTCCCCAATGTTCAATTTGTTTGGACATATCCCCTCCTAAAAAATAAACATTTCAAACCTTGCAGCATTTTTTGATAAAATTATACAAAATGTTGACATTAAAAACCTCAATGTACAACATGTGCAATTGACTCCGTTTATCAAAAAAAACTGCCCTAGCGTAAGCCTTTAGGTTAAATTAGAAGAAATGTCAAACTAAAATGACGAAAAATTTGATTAAAATAATGATTTGATTTTCTTTGAAATATTTTCAAAATAGGCTTTTATATCAAGTAATGATTACAAAAATTTTAGAATATCTTGGCCTTAGACCTAAGCAACCATTAAAAAAGAAAAGTGAATTAGTCGAATTCATACATAGCAATTCTGCCTTTGTCTCTCAAGTCACTTTGTTGACTTATATAAAAGCCAGATCAGGCACCCAGTACCCAAAATTATTTGAAAATCCAGAGTACTTAAAGTCGATTGAAATTGCGAGAAGCCATCTATACGCCTCTTGTGTTGCTGATTTGGCTTTTTTTGTAATAAATGAACATTGTTTAAACGAAATTCAAAATAAACCTATTCAATTTATTCTGTCAAATTTGGTTAATGAAGTTTTTTCTTTTGCTAAGGATGATGAAACCATATTCAAAGAGTTCGATGAAATGAAAAAACAATGTGAAGAGCAAGTAAAAGTCTTAAGAAGCGATGCGATAGACCACAAATTATTTAAGATGAGTTCTGATACCTTTTTCAGATGGGCACCAATGGCAGAAGAATTTAAAGTGGAAGACGAAGAAATAATGAGAAACTCCATTCATTTTAGATGGATTGAGGTTAGGAGAGAGGTGCGGGAAAGAATTAGACCAAGCCTAATATTTAATTAGATATTTTATGGTGAGGGTATTGCAGTCGAAGCTGCACCTAAAGTTTCATACCTAGTGATAAATGTTCATATAATGCTATATTTACATGGGTATTTTGGTTATATATAGTCATGCTTATTCATAAACATTCATAGGGTGTGATACGTATTTTTTGTGGGAGGATTGCGGGCAAAACAGGAAATTTTGTGGGCAGACTGGTCTCTTATGTCTTTAAATCATTTTATGCCTATAAAATTCTTTCCTCATTTGAATTAAAACTTACTTTTTAAATTCAAATTTCTTCATTTCGCCTATATATTCTTTCTGTCGTGGGAACGCATATCCTCCGATCTTGCTGGTACTTTTGTTCATTTTTAAAATACCTTCACTTAAAACCGTCGCTGCAGAAACTCCTTCTATTATTGGTATTGAAAATTCTTTCTCTAAAATATTTGCAAATTCAACCATTCCAGCACAACCAAGCACAATACTTTCCACCTTTTTGTCACTAATTAATCTACTGATTTCCGCTCTAATTTTACAAATCGCTAATTTAGATTGTTTTTCCAGTTCCAAAACTGGTACCTCAACTGATGTTACACTCGTGCAACGTCTGCCAAAACCCATCTTATATATATTATTTTTCAGTATCGGTACACTTATGTCTAGGGTTGTTATGACTCCAAAAGTCTCAGAAAGCATAGACGCAATATAACATGCGGACTGCCCGATTCCCAATACCGGTTTGTTTGTCATTGCTCTTACGGCATCAAGGCCAGTATCATCGAAACATGCTATTATGAAGGCGTCTGCATCTTTATGTTCCTTTACCTTTGTTATTAATCCAGGCAAAGAAAATACCTCATCGTAATATCCTTCAATACTTGTTGGACCACTATCAGGGTTAACGGCAATAATACTAGTATTTGAAGAAGCTACACTTTTCGCACCAGCTTCGATAGCTGTAGTCATAGAAGCGGAGGTATTTGGGTTAATCAGACAAATGTTCATTTCATCAGGCACTCAAAATTTCCTTCTGTTAAATAAAAAAACTAACCCCAAGGATAGTCCTATAACAAAAAATGAAACAGCAGTGGTTATAGTCCCGAGAGCATAAATAATTGGCGTAGTAACCGTGGTAGTTAAGCCTCTCAAATCCAATGGCAAGGTATTTGTGGCCCCCATTACTTGTGATGAGCGAGCAAGCTCATCATACGACAAAGTAAAACCAAACAGTGCAATTCCAATAATACTGGGCAAGATAATTGGGAATACAACATATCTAAAGGTCTGGTAAGAACTTGCTCCCAAATCTTTAGCAGCTTCCTCAAACGACTTATCAAACCTATTAAAGATAGCAAACATTATGAGCAACCCAAATGGTAGAGTCCATGTGAGTTGTGCTCCAAAACCACTTGTATACATTCCTAGCGAAGTTTGAAAATTATCTTCGATTTGCTTGATTTCAAGTGACTTTCCAACCCATAAAATTACATTGTCTATTATCCTAAACTCTAATGCTATTCCGAGAGACAGTACTATAGATGGAACAATAAGGCTCGCAACGGCAACATAAAACAATATATTAGCTCCAAAAAAGTTGCGTCGAAAGGCTAGACCCGCAGCTACAGAAAGAGTTACAGTCAGCATCATTACTAAAAAACCTAATGAAATCGATCTTCTAAATGAAGCTCCTATATCAACAAGTCCTGACCCGTTCCATAATTCTTTAAACCAATGAATTGAAAAGCCTTGGAGTGGAAAAACCAAACCCCCTTCAGGACCTTGAAAACTAAGTAAAATTATTGAAAAAATTGGTCCATATAAGAAGATAACGAAAGAAACAAATATTAAAAAGAACAAATAGTATCCGATGGTATTTTTTCTAAACATCACAGTTCTTTTCTAATATCTATAAATTTCGTCATCACATAAATTATAAATATTGTAATAATCAATAAAATAACAGCATTCGCAGCTGCACCGGGAAATTGCAGGTAATTCATTTCTGTGTTAATGATTTTTCCCACCGACGCTAGCTGTTGACCTCCCATTATTCCTATAGTCAGAAAATCTCCCATAACAACCGTTACTACAAAAATCGACCCTATTATTATACCAGTCTTACTTAAGGGTATAATAATATTAAAAATTATTTGACGGTGGCTTGCTCCAGAATCGTACGCAGCCTCTACTATGGATCTATCTATTCTTAACATTGAGTTAAAAATTGGAACTATCATAAAAAGAGTATATAGATGAACAAGTGCCAGAATGACCGAAAAACTTGAATACAAAAGCCATTGTATTGGTTGGTCTATAATTCCTAATGATAGAAAAAATTCGTTTACCAGGCCGTTTCTGCCTAATAAAGGTATCCACGATACCATTCTTATCACATTGGAGGTCCAAAATGGTATTGTACAGACTAAGAATAAACATACTTGCAAGGGGATCGAGTTTACGTAAAATGCTAAAAAGTATGCTACACAAAAACCAAGAACTAGTGTTATTAACCAGGTGAAAAAGCAAAAGAAAAATGTGGAAAGATAAGTCTTAAACGTAAGACATAATCCACCTTCATTAGAAAGACATCCTTCGAATATATAGATATAATTGTCGAATATTAAATCAGGTATTATGGCATAGTCAGTATAATCCCAAAAGCTTACGATTATTGTTAATACCAAAGGCAGCACAAAGTATGCGAAGAAGACCCAAGCAAATGGTAAGGCCAGCCATCCTACATGGGGCTTTATTTTACCCAATGAAAACTGCATTTTTCTTTTCTACAACTCAAAGGGACAGTAAAACTCTGCCCCTTTGATAAACATAAATTACTTTTTTTAAGCTGCAACCATTTCGTTCCACTTACGAACCATATATTTGTTCTCATCCATGGTTGCGTTCCAACAAGCGACACCACCCATTCTGTCTTCATAGGAGCCACCATCTCTTTTTTCTCCAGCAGAAGCTAGCTTAGCACCTGTAGGACTAACGATATCACCCTTCGCAGCTTTACCTTCCATCCAGAAACCCCATTCATCTTCTGACATATATTGTTTTGCGGTTGGCAATACTGCAGAGTAATATCCCTGCCTATTCAAGTAAGCACCAACCCATCCAGAAAGATACCAATTCACAAACTCATAAACCGCATCAGCTTTTTTGCCCTTAGTAGTTTTTGGTAAAGCGAATCCAGCCGCCCAAGCTCTATAACCTTCCTTTAATGGTTGATAAATACAGTCTTTCCCTTGAGACTTTACTGCTGTAATAGCAGGAGACCACATTGACTGTATAACAACTTCGCCAGATGCCATTAGATTTACACTTTCGTTAAAATCAGTCCAAAATGCTCTAAACTGGCCAGATTTCTTTGCTTCTGTGAATATCTTCATCGTGAGGTCTATCTCAGATTTAGTCATATTACCTTTATCTGGATATTTATATTCACCCATTGCTTCCACCACCATGGCGGCGTCCATTATTCCAATAGAAGGAATGTTTAGCGTTGCGGCTTTTCCTTTAAACTCTGGGTTAAGTAACTCTGCCCAGGATGTTATTGGTCTTCCAATAAGGTCTGGTCTTATACCTAGCGTATCGGCGTTGTAGATAGTAGGAATTAAGGTCGCGTATTGCGTCACATCGCCAGCAAAGCTCTTTCCATTAGAACCCTCAAGATACATAACTTTAGATGGAGCAGTCCCCTGGAGACCTACTTTTTTTCCTTTTGGAGTAATCCCTTTTGTGAATATAGAGGTTACGTTATCCCATTCTTTTATTCTTTTAGTGTCCATCCCTAGGATATTTCCTGATGGCACTAATTTTGGCAAACTAAAATATTCAGTATCAACTATATCAAAACTGTTTGGCTGGGTAAGCACTCGTTTAGTGACTTCATCCGTGGTCACCGCGATAAATTTTACTTTTAACCCAGTATCCTCGAAAAGTTTCTTTTGCACTTCATCGCCCATGCTTACTGCTGTACCAAGATATCGCAGTGTAATCGGATCCGACGAGATCACTGCTGGTGCATAAAGCCCAAGACCAGTTGCTGCGACGGTTCCAGCGCCTAACTTTATAGCTTGTCTTCTTGATAATAATTGGTTCTTCATTTTTACCTCCAATAGTTCAATGTTAAGCCCCCTCACCAAAAATCGATACGCTAGAAAACTCGATAGGACAAAATATTGAAACAGATCAAAAATTTTTTTCAAAAAAAACTAAATATTTGATTAATAAATATGCAGATATTGTTTTTTGCTCAAATTTATAGCAATAAGCATATAAAAAATTATTATTTTGATTTTGTATTTGAAATACAGGCTAAATGAAGTTATCCAGGCTTTATGTCTAGTGAGTCGCAAAATGATCTCGAAATAATAGCAGTGCGAAAGACATATGGAGATTTTGAAGCAGTCAAAGGTATAAGTTTCAAGGTCATCAAAGGCGAATATTGTTGCCTACTCGGCCCTTCAGGATGCGGTAAGACTTCATTACTTAGAATGATTGCTGGCCACGAAGAGATTACCGATGGCGACATCTTTATTGGATCAAAACGCTTAAACAGCTTAACTCCAGCTGAAAGAAGAACATCTATGATGTTTCAGAATTATGCTCTCTTCCCACATCTAAGCGTAATCGATAACATATCTTTTTCACTTAAAATAAAAGGAGAAAGCTCTCAAAAAAGATATAAAGAGGCAATGCAGTTTTTAGAAATGGTCCAAATGAGTGGTTTTGAAAATCGGTATCCAGATCAACTTTCAGGGGGCCAAAAACAAAGGGTTGCTCTTGCGAGAGCTTTAATAACAAAACCCAAAGTTTTACTTTTAGATGAACCATTATCTGCTTTAGATCCCGCATTGAGAGTTCGTATGAGAACAGAATTAAAGCTTATGCAGAGAGAGTTAAAAATAACTTTTGTTCATGTGACCCACTCCCAAGAAGAAGCTTTAGCGCTTGCCACCACTGCAGTGGTAATGAATGATGGTGTTATTGAGCAAATTGACAGTCCTTTGAATCTTTTCAACAAACCGAAGTCAAAATTTGTTGCCGAGTTTGTTGGCAGTCACAATATAATTAAAAGAGGAAGCCATTTTAGTTCACTTAGAATGGATAAAACAAAAGTTAGCGATAATCTATCAAAAAGTATAAAAACAGGAGTTAAAACAAAAATTGCTGACATCGAATTTCTTGGAGACTCAGCTAGAATTATTATGAAAAACAGGGATCAAACCATAATCGCTTCAGTTGATGACGTCTCTTTTATGAAAAAAGAATATACAGTAGGAAAAGAAGTTTTTTGCCATTGGGATGCAAAAGATCTTCATGATCTTGAATATTAACGCGAAATTTTTTTATTTACTATACACAAATGCTTACCTGATAGATTAAAAAAAGCGGTTACTTTGCTGTTTTCTGTGACCACCCCTATTTTTTTGTGAACAAAACTGTGACCAGAAGTGAAAAAAAAATAGCTCTTAGTTATTGATATATTAAAGGAAAGTAGTGGTAGGGGGTACAGGACTCGAAACTGTTCCCATAGTGTCATACCTGGTCATAAAATGTCATAAAGTGTCATATTTATATGGGTATGATGGTCATACTTGGTCAAACTTGGTCATAAACATTCATGTGGTGTCATATGCATTTTGTGAACACTTTGTGAACAGAACAGGAAATTTTGTGAACAGTCCTATTTGCTGGTGTAGATGATGGTAGATCGGCAGTTGACCTTGCTGACCTCTGGGTAGTATTTTGACACTAATACTTTTGGTAAGAGTTATTCCAACCTTCCAATTTTTAGTAGACCCGCAATCGTTTTTTCTAAGAGAGGCTTTTGGTCCGCTCTAAATATCCTTTTAAATTTTTCAATTTTAAAATTTTTTTCTTTTGCTCTATCGAGATATTCTTTTGCTTTTTTCGTGTTACCTTTTTCTTGTTCAAGAAATGCGTAAAGAGCTAGAACTCTCGCAGTCATATCTTTAGCATCAATATCTTGACCAATCAGACTGTAGATCTCACTGACCTGATTATCTTTATAAAGAGAAAATACTAAGCTACTGGTTATAAACCAGCCTGTATCATTAGGCACCAGATTGAGTGCGTCTTTTTTCACTCTGATAGCACCTTTGCTATCATCGCACCGTTCGTATACGATGCCAGCAGTTGTTAGCGTATCAACTGTACTGCCCAATTTCATTGCCCTTTCGATATCAACCAAAGACTCCTGGCAACTCCTATTTAGTATATCAACACCTATTAACGCCCTGGCCGCTAACGCATCGAAAGACAGAGGGTCCAATTCTAATGCTCGATTAATAACAAAAGTAAGTTTTTCTATATCTATTTTTTTATCTGTACTAAGCCTAAATACAAGTTTTTGATATAATTGCCAGGCCTCCATCACCAAAACCGTTACACTTTCACCAACGTTAGATGATCTAAGATCTTCAATAATTTTCACTGCGTTGACATAACTATTTTTATTAAATTTTCTGTATTCTTCACGCCAATTTAAAAAAAGAATAAAATCTTCCACGGAGTTAAAGTCTTTTGCCCAGTTACTTCCCTGGGTACTACCAACACCAAGATCAATAGAGAGGTCACCTAAAATTTCACTGCTAATCTCATCTTGAACTTTAAATATGTCTTCCATTGTAAAATCTTTTTTCTTTGATAATGTAACTTTGGCAGCTTTCAAATCACTTATTTCAAGATTCAAACGTGCATTTTTGCCCATTACTTGCATTGAGCCTCTAATCAAATAATCAACCCTATAATCGTCTCTAATTGCATTATCAAGCATTTCCGTTTTTTGAGCATGATAGCTAGTGCTACTGGATAATACTTTTATTGCCCGATAGCTTGAAAGTGTGGAAATCAAACTTTCTGTAATCCCTCTGGCAAATCCTTTTTGATCATCTGATAAGCCTGAGGTTTCAATAGGCATTATGAGCAGTATCGGTTTTGATGAAGTTTCTAAAGCAGCAGATTGTTTGTCATTATCACCTGAAGTATTAAAATAAAATACTCCCATTACCATTATCACTGCCGCAGCAACAGCGCCTAGGATAGGTAGCCTAGAGCTCGATTTTGTTTTTAATGTTCTCTTTTGAGAAGGATCAAGAAGAATATCAAAAGCATGAAACTCATTTTGCTTTACCTTTTGTACACCCAGATCATTAAACGTCATTTTAGTTTTAGGAACGACAAGATCATACACACTTTTGGATATGGAGATACCGTTAGGTTGGGCCAGTGCCTCTAATCGTGCCGCAATGTTTACGCCATCACCAAAGAGATTACCTTCTTTCTTAACAACATCACCCATATTGATACCAATACGGAACTCGAGCTTTACCTCTGTTTTATCCGATCCATTTCTTTTCTTAATATCATTCTGGAAAGCCACACCACATTCAACCGCATTTACGGCACTTGGAAATTCCGCTAAGGCTGAGTCTCCTGCTGTATTAAAGATAGATCCTTTGTATTTCTTGAGACATGCTTTAAGTATTTTCTCACACTCGGCATAGGCTTTGAGAGTGGCATTCTCATCTCTTTCCATATGCTTGGAATAACCAACAACATCAGCAACAAGGATTACAGCTATCTTACGGTCTACTTCGGTGTTCATAATTCAAGAGTATTGACAGTGAACGTATTTTACAATGGACATTTAATTAAATGTGTCAAATAGGCGCTAGATTCTTATTTTTTAAATGAAATTACAAGTGGTCACTATGCTGTTTCCTGTGACCACCCCTATTTTTTTGTGAACAAAACTGTGAACAGAGGTGTCCAAAATAGGGCTAAGTTATTGATATATAAAGGGAAAGTAGTGGTAGGGGGTACAGGACTCGAACCTGTGACCAAAGCGTTATGAGCGCTCTGCTCTAACCAACTGAGCTAACCCCCCAAAAAGGTCTTGCACTTACTCTCTTCATTAAATTTGATTGTTTAGCTTGTCAAGATCTAGAGTGTTTTATAGTTTATACAAATTAAGAGAATAAGCAGTAAAATAGTTTCAAAGAGATAATCTATGACTAAAAAAGCGAAATCAATCACATACAAAGATACTGGTGTAGATGTTAATACGGGAAATGAATTCGTAAAAAAACTACCGTCTATTGTAAATTCTACATTCGATAAAAATGTTATTAACGGTATAGGAGATTTTGCTGCTCTTTACTCACTTGAAAACGAGGAGCTAAGGAACCCACTATTAGTATCTGCTTGTGACGGTGTTGGAACAAAGATAAAACTGGCTATCGATACAAAAAACTATTCAGGCATTGGTCAAGACCTCGTCGCAATGAATATAAATGACTTAATTTGCACAGGTGCTAAACCTCTTTTTTTTCTTGATTATTTATCAATGTCTAAATTGAACATTCTAGAACATTCAAAAGTCATAGAGAGTATTGCATTAGCTTGTAAAAAAGCAAAAGTATCTCTTATTGGCGGAGAGACTGCAGAGATGCCTGGCATTTACTCCAAAAATGACTTTGATTTAGCAGGATTTGCTGTAGGTCTTGTTGACCGCTTAAAAAAATTGCCTAAAGAAATCAACCCTGGTGACTTAATTTATGGTCTACCATCTTCTGGTCCACATTCGAATGGATTTACCCTAATAAGAAAGCTTTTAGAATTAGAGCCTAGAGATAAAGTAGCTGATCTTAAAAAATCTTTAATTACCGCAACTCGATTATATTCAGATTTCGCTCAAGACCCAGTAATATTGAACATTTGTTCAGGATTTGCTCACATCACAGGTGGTGGTATTGTAGACAATCTTCCAAGAATTTTCTCTAAAGACCTTACAGCAAAAATCCAATTGGATTCATGGGATATACCTATCTCCCTAAAGTGGGCCATCAAAAAGGCTCGGCTTTCACAAAACCAAGCGTTGCAAACATTTAATTGTGGAATAGGGTTTATAGCTGTCGTTCCTATAAATATGAGTAGGAAGTTTGAAATTCAAAGTAAAAAAATTAATGAGCCTGTTGTTAAAATCGGTGAAATAATTCAAGGGAACCAATTAGAGTTCGAGGGCAACTTAAATATTGACTAGCTTTTACAGAAAAAAAAATGTGGCTATTTTTATTTCAGGAAGAGGGTCAAACATGAGGGCTCTTATAGATGATATGAAAAATGAGAGGGATCATCCTGGTAATCCGAAACTTGTTGTTTCAAATAATGTAAATGCAGAAGGTCTTGTGTTCGCAGAACAAAACGCAATAGAAACTTTTGTAATTAATACAGAAACAAAGCAAGACGATTCAATTTTTGAAGAAAAAACATTGCAAGTTCTTAAGAGAAAAAATATTGAAGTTATCTGTCTTGCTGGTTTTATGAAAATTTTATCAGAAAATTTCATAAAATCATTTTCAAAGCCCATTCTAAATATCCATCCTTCACTTTTACCTTCCTTTCGAGGTTTAAATACTTACCAGAGAGCACTGAACGCTGGATGTTTAATACATGGCGCTACAGTGCACCAGATAACAAACAAAGTGGATCAAGGGCCCATATTGGGGCAAGCTATAATAGAAATAGCCGAACACAGTACTGCAAAGAAGATTGAAGAAGATTTGTTACCCCAAGAACATCTTTTATATAAAACTGTTTTGAGAGAGTTTCTTAAGGAGAATGGTAAAAAAGTATTATTGACCGATACCCTGAAGGGACGTCAAAACTGAAGAATCTCTAAACCTGAAAAGAAAAACCTTATTTCTTCTCTTGCAGTTTCGGAGGAGTCGGAGCCATGCGCTGAGTTTTCGGTCATCGATAATGCGAATTCCTTACGGATAGTTCCTGCTTCTGCCTGATCAGGGTTCGTTGCTCCCATGACTTCTCTATTAAGCTCTATAGCTCTGTTACCTTGAAGAACCTGGACAACGATTGGACCTGAAGACATGAATTCACATAGTTCGTCAAAAAACGGTCTGTCCCGGTGTATGTTGTAAAATGAGCCAGCTTGCTCTTTAGACAACCAAATTTTTTTTTGTGCTACTACTCTAAGCCCTTTTTCTTCAAACATAGCAATTATTTTACCAGTTAGGTCTCTCTTGACGGCATCCGGCTTAATGATCGAAAGAGTTTTTTCTACAGACATCTAAATGCTCCTTTTGTTACGGAATAGTTAAAACATTGGAGATTTAAAGTAAACTGTTTTCTAGCTTAAGTTTTGTAAGACCCATTTATTTGCTTTATTAACCCAGTACTTGCAAACAACATTTTGAGAAACAAAATTCTTCCACATAATCCTAGCGTTTTCTTTTTCTTTATTTTCTTGGTTATCAAAAAAGTAGTACACATTAGAAAATTTTTGACAGACTTTGTCTTCAACCAAAACCCCATTCAAAGCAAGCAATGTATTATGTTTATGGTCTTTATCTATCTTACTAGTAATAAGTATTGGATAAACTGAGACTTGATCCTCTTTCTCTAGTGAATGAGGAATAAACCCATCATCTCGGTATGCCCATAGAAAATTACCAATGATTTTAACATTTTCGTAATCCCTACAACAAATTAGAATGGTGTTCCTCGATTTGTATAGTTTTTCTGTTAACCAGAAAGCGTCTGCGATAATGTCTCGCTGTGAAGAGTTATAAAAATAAGCTTTTTCCAGTTTGCCAATGCTCATTTAAGAAAATTCCTGGAAATATTCGAAAAGAGCTACTACACCCCAAGCCGTAGCCCCTCTTTTGCTAAAAATAGTTTCCGTATTTTTAGCAACCCCAGCAATATCTAGATGAATCCATGGGATCCCCTTTTTGACAAAATTGTTTAGAAACATAGCAGCGATTATTGACGAGCCTTGTGATCCTCCGACATTAGTGATGTCAGCTGCACTGGTAGAAAGCTTATTTTTAAACTTTTTGTCCAGAGGCAATCTCCAAGCTTTTTCGTTAGATTTTTCACAAATAGATAAAAACTCATTGCAAAATTTGTCATCATTCGAAAATACTCCAGCATATTCTTTTCCAAGTGCAATTATAATGGATCCTGTCAATGTAGCTAGATCGATTATTCTTTTTGGCTTAAACTTAAGTTGAGAATACCAAAGCAAGTCACCTAGTAATAAACGTCCCTCGGCGTCTGTATTGTTAACTTGTACCAAATCACCCTTAAGTGACTTTACTATATCGCCAGGCCTCATAGCATTTGGCCCTGGCATGTTTTCAACGAGACCAATCAAACCAACTAAATTTATTTTTAAGCTGGATAATGCTACCGATTTTAATACTCCTGCAACGACTGCGGCGCCAGCCATATCCATAGCCATATCAACCATGCCAGAAGAAGATTTTAATGATAATCCTCCTGAATCAAAAACTACTCCCTTGCCTACAAGTACTGTTGGTTTGACCTCTCTTTTCCCACCTTCCCACTCTAATATCATAACTTTGGAAGGGCTCTCTGAGCCTCTGCCAACTGAAAAAAGCAAATTCATTCCTATCGCTTTGATATCTCTTTCGTTTAAAACCCTGATTTTTAGCCCTATTTTCTTCAAACTCTTCAATTCATTTTCGAATTCCTTGGTATTTAAAATGTTTGCAGGCAAATTAACCAAATCACGACACAAAAAAACTCCTTCAGCTAAAGCATCATTTTTAGCCAAATCTGATTTAGACAAGTTATACCCATCGTTTACAAAGAATGTAGTCTCAGCACACTTTTTTAAATGGTTACTATCTAATTTAAGCCTGTTGAAAGTATATGATCGCAACTGGATAGTTCTTGCTGTATAGGTTAAGGACTTGCTCATATTCCATATAATTGAAAGTGGTCTTTGATCTTTAAAGTCGCTAATTACCGCCCCAAAATTATAAAGTTTTTTTTCATTAAAGGAATTTTGTACTTTTATAATCAATATACAATCCGGTTCAAGCGTAAGCGGATTATCAAGTGAAATAGATTTGTTTACAGGAAGGTTTTTGAAGGTTTTTTTACTAATAAATTTCTTTAAAAAGTCTGCCAATTTACTTTGCAAAGGCAACGTTTCATCAAGCGGTTCACTTTCATTCAAAAACAAAACAAACGGACTTTTCTGATAGTTAAGCTTAAAATTTTTTTTTTCTTTTACAAATATTTTATGAGGACTCATATATATCCTTTTCATACCCTTTAAAAGTTAGTTATTTATAAACAACATTATCTATTTTATCATGTCTATGAAATAATTTAACTAAAAACAAGATGATAACAACAATCTATATTTCTGTGAGATATCTTCAAAGTTTGGGCATATCTTTGCTAACAGTATTATTCTTTATTCTCTTAATTGACGGATCTGATCAACTCAACTTTTTTTCAACTAATGGCCTTGATGCAAAAAAAGCAATATTGAATATTTTTTTAAGGATACCAATGCTAACGTTGGAAGCTATGGCTCTAATTATTATGATGAGTTCAATACTGACCTTTTCTTGGCTATCTAATTCAAACGAAATCCCTATTTTAAAAGCCTCAGGAAAGTCAGCCTTCCGCATTTTATTACCAACGTTGGTTATTACAATTTTAATTGGTTTGGTAGTAACCTTTATAGGTGGTCCCTTGGTTTCAGCATCAATGAGGGCCTCAGATACGGTGTTGGAAAAGTATAACCTAACTAATAAAAACTCTTTTTCCGTAAGTGATAACGATATCTGGTTAAGAGATAAAAACGATACAATAGATATGGTTATCAAAGCCTCACAGATGAACTCAACTGCAACAGTTTTTTATGATTTAATATTTTTTGAATTTTATGGACAGGAAAAGCTAAATAGAAAAATCAGAGCATCAAAGGCGATTTTAAGGGAAAAAGTTTGGGAACTAACTGATGTAAAGGTTTTAGACAATAACCTTGAACCCGAAAAAAAATCAAAACCAATTATAACGAAACAACTTAATATTCCAACAAGCTTAACAAATGAACAAATAACAGATAGCTTCGCAGACCCAAGAGTAATTAATATCTATTCAATAAAACAGTTCATTTCAAGATTAGAGGCATCAGGCTACTCTGCTAAAAGACACAAACTTTTTTTCCTAACTGAACTATCTAGGCCGATATTTTTTACGGCTATGTTACTCATTGTTGCAATGTTTTTACTGGGAACTGAAAGTAAACTTTCTAGAAGTATTCAAATTTTAATGTGTTTATTTATTGGCTTTTTATTATTCTCTGTTCAAAAGATTTTTGAGACATTTGCATTAACTGAACAAGTACCTCTGTCACTTGTTGCATTTGGCCCATCGACTTTTGCAATTTTAATTTTTTCAGGCATTCTATTACACATAGAAGATGGATAAAATGAGCTTAACAAACATAAAAAAAATTTTGATCAGCATTATCTTATTCTTAACAATTAAAGAATTACAAGCTCAGGATTTCTCTATTGAAGCAGAGACCTTGATTTTTAATAGCTCTAGTAATATTTTCTCTGCCGAAGGAAGCGTGAAAATTAACTTTGCAAACGTTACAATCATGACGGAAAAACTAACCTTTAATAGAAATTCCGAAAAAATAACATTTGACGCTAGAGTTTTTATAAAAACTAATGATGGAATAAAAATTCTTAGTAACTTTGCTGAGATTGATAGGAAAACACGTTCGACAATTGCAAAAAATGTAAAAGCACTAATTGACAAGAAGTTTCAAATAGCATCAGAAGAAATGAAAATCGAGGAAGAAAATACCGTTTTTAAAAATGCCATCGGCACACTATGCGAAATATGTATTGTAAATCCTAAACCTTCTTGGGTTTTAAAGTCAGAAAAACTAGTACATGACATTAAAACTAAAAAGCTTCACTTTTATAATACATGGCTAGAAATTTTTGGAGTTCCAATAATTTACACACCATATCTACAAACCCCAGAACCTGGGGTAACTCGAGCCTCTGGTCTTCTTGCACCGAGTTTTCTGAGTTCTGATTTGCTTGGGACAGGGGTAAGACAACCAATGTTCTTTACTTTGGGAAATAGCTCGGACCTCACTTTATCTCTAGTGAAAACATCTAAAATCAATCTTTTAATAGACAGCCAATATAGAAAATTGTTTAACCTAGGAAATTTAACATTGGAAACTGCCTTTTTGCCTTCAAGCGAAAATAACTCTATAAAGGGTTTTTTAAAAATAATAGGAAGTGCCAATTTAGACAAATCAACCATTTTAGACATTGATACAACATTCATAAGCGATACATCATTTTTAGGCAAATATGGATACGATGACAGAGACAGATTTCTAAATTTGATTACCTTGGAAAAGTTTGCAAATAAAAGTTCTTTCAAAACTTCAATTTTGTATCATACGTCGCTCAGAGACAGTAACACAATCGAGCCACTGGTCTTACCCGATATGAGATATAGAAGATATAGAAAATTCAAAAAATTAGGGCTTTTGCTGCGTGAAAAATACTCTTTAGTCGGAATTTCGCGTCGAGAAGGTAATGGCTATGGTAGGTTATCGGGCGACATGGAGCTTAGCAGGACTTGGCAGTCTCCAAATGGACTTATTATGCGTGGCATTGGAAATGTTCTTGCTTCTGCTTACCTTGAAAATCAATCAAACCCTGGAAGAGGATTGTTGAAAATTTATCCGTTAGCTGCTTTAGAATTTAAATACCCTCTTTTAAGAAGGCAAAGCAATAAATCTGAAGTGTTGATGCCAGTGGCACAGGTAGTTTACTCCACTGACTCTTCGTCTCCAAGAGATCCTATTGACGAAGATAGCTCAACAACAGAGTTCGATAGCACTACTCTGTTCAAAGTAAGAAAAATACCCGGAATAGACAGACAAGAAAAAGGTCTGAGATTGAACGCTGGATTACAATATTTTTATGAATACAGCAATAATTATGAATACAGCGTAAGTCTTGGACAGGTTTATAGAAATAAAAACTCAGAAGATTTTTTACCATCTTCTGGCTTAAATGGTTACGAGTCGGATATTTTAGTATCAGGTAACATAAGTTTTGAGAATAATTTAGAAATTGATAGCAAACAGGTCTACAGCAAGAATTTTACGCTAAAAAGGTCTGATACATCGCTTCGCCTTCTGAAGCCTCGTTACCAAATTAATACAGGTTTAATAAACTTAGTTTCAGATCCTTCCGAAGGAACCACTGCTGACTTAAAAGAATTAACACTTAATTTAAATTCTATTTTGACAAAAAATTGGTCTGGCAAAGTTGGTTTGAGGAGAAATATTGGTAATAATGAAAACGTTAATGCTTCTGTAGGTTTTAACTATCAAAATGAATGTATTGACATAGACTTATCTTTATCGAGAAGAAATACAACAAGCAGTCTATTACCGAAAGATTCTAGGATTGACTTAGTAGTAAATTTCGGAAACATTGGTTCGAAGTTCTACAATACAAAAGTATCCAAGTGTGTTATGCAATGAATATCATGATTAGGTGTATAAAAAAAAACTTATATGTTATTTTAATTTTCTTATTCTTTTTGCCTATCTCGGGATTCTGCAGGTCCGATTTTATGGTCGCATATCTAGTAGATGATCAGATAATAAGTAATTATGATATTGAACAAGCTCGAAGGTTACATAACCTGTTGACAGATTCAAATATTAGTAAGCCCGAAATCGAAAAAATTGTGATTAGTGAAAAAATAAAGGAAATTTATGCACAAAGATTAAAAATAGCTAGTTCCGATGCAGAAATTGAGGCGCAAATAGATAGTTTTCTTAGATCAAACCAAATGAAAATGCAGGATTTTAGGTCTCTTGTAAGATCGAAAGGGATTGATATACAAACTTTTTTTAGTTTTGTAGAAGCAAACATCAGGTGGCAAAAAGTTCTGGATAATAGGTTTGGGTATAAGATCAATAACCTTACAATGCAGGACGTTATTCCCTTAGTTTCAACTCCAGAAAAAATTGAAAAAGAGTATGAGTTCTCAGAAATATTTATTTCATACAAACAATGGGACCCTCAAAGAGCAAAGCTTATTGCAAGCAGGTTAGAAATAGAGTTAAAAGCTGGCGCTAATTTCGCTAAAGCTGTTGAGAAATTTTCCTCTGCAGACTCAAAGTTGAATAACGGTAAAGTTGGCCCTATAAAAAAAAGTAGAATACCAAAACAATTCAGAGATGTTTTGAACAGATTAAAAAAAAATGAGATTTCAAGCCCTTTAGAAATAGAAGGAGGCTTGATAATATTAAAACTTAATAGGACTCGTTCGTATAAGACTGTACGTGCACCAATAGTGTCTGTAACATTTTCTGTTTCTAACGCTCCTTCAAATAGTGACGCAGTTTGTTCAGAGGAAAGAAAAATTAAGGGACCAGTTTTGCTATCAAAAGTAGACAAAAAAATTGGTAACATACTTTCAAAGCTGATGCCGGGAGAAAGTTATAAGCTTTCAGATGATAATGGACCAGTAAGCTTCGTAACACTTTGTGATCGTTTTTTAAATAAAAAACAGGGTGGTGAATTAAATTTTGAAACTATTAAGAAAAATGAAGAAGCTCAACGACTTAGCAATGCATTAATGCTGGAGTTAAGAAGAAATACTACCGTAATCAAAAAGTGAAACAGAATACTATAATTTTGACCATGGGAGATCCAGCGGGCGTTGGACCGGAGGTACTTATAAAGAGCTTTAAAAAAGCAAGAGAAAAATATAACCTTATTGCAATAAGTGATTTTGAAAAAATAAGATTTTTAGCTGAAAAGTTTAACGTTACGGTCAGAAAAATTAATCGTATATGTGAAGCAGGGAATTTTAAAGACTATTTGAATATTCTTCATTTAGAATACAATGCAGATTTTTCCCCTGGTCAATTAAATATAAATAATGCCAATGCAGTTATTGAGTCTATACGGATAGCCACAAAATTGTGTTTGGAAAAAAAGGTTGATGCGATGGTCACCGGACCTATTAATAAGTCAATTTTAAAAAGTCAAGAGACTTTTAAGTTTTCTGGTCATACCGATTTTTTGGAGCATCTGTGTGGACTAGAAAAAGATACTGCGACAATGATGATGCTTAATCAACATTTAAAAATAATTCCACTAACAATTCATGAGCCGTTGAACCAAGTATCAACAAGAATAAAAAAGGATTTTATTGAAAAAAAAATATCCTTGATAATATCGGATTTTAAAAAGTACTTTCACCTATTTCCAAAAATAGCAGTTTTAGGGCTTAACCCTCATGCTGGAGAGGAAGGACAAATTGGTAATGAAGAAAGATTAACTATCATGCCGGCGATAAAAAAATTCGAGAGAAATAAATTTGGCTTCGTGTCAGGTCCCTTCCCAGCTGATGGATTTTTCGGATCTAAAAATTATAAAAACTACGATGTGACAATTGCAATGTATCACGATCAAGCACTAATTCCTTTAAAATTAATGTCATTTTCTCGAACAATTAACGTAACGTTAGGTCTACCAATTATAAGAACGAGCCCAGGGCACGGCACAGGCATTAATATTGCAAAGGCGTTGGAAGCAAATTGCAATTCTTTCTATGAAGCAATTTTATTTGCAGGAAAAATGATATCAAACACACAACAAGCAAGAACTAGGCCAATATTCTAGTGCGAAACTTAATACCTAAAAGAAAGTTTGGGCAGAATTTTTTGACTGATGAATTTGTAGCGGAAAGAATAATTTCAACTGCTGGTCAGCTTAAAAATAAAAGTATTTTAGAAATTGGTGGAGGATCTGGAAATTTAACAAAGCATCTATTAAAGGCTAAACCAAAGAAACTCTTAGTTATTGAAATAGATAAGGATTATACGGAAATACTCAACAATATTTTAAAGAGCGAAAGCATCGAAACAAAGTTGGTATCTAAAAATGTTTTAAATACTGACATTAATAGTTACTTTTCAGAACCTCCAGTGGTTTTTGGCAATCTGCCCTACAATATTTCTACGAAAATCCTATCAAAATTGCTAACACCACAAAATGGAAAAACCAAATGGGAAAAACTTTTGCTCATGTTCCAACTGGAAGTTGCAAAAAGGATAGTTGCGATGCCAAATACAAAAGAGTACGGACGACTGTCTCTTTTTGCCCAGTTTTATTCCCATCCAACTTTTGAATTTCAGATTTCCAAAACATCGTTCTTTCCGGTTCCAAAAGTTGAAAGCGCTCTTGTAAAGTTTCAACAAAATTATAAATATTATCGCAAATGTAACGGTGAGTTGTTTCAAAATATAATAAGACAAAGTTTCCAAGGTCGTAGAAAAATGATTAAAAATACTCTTAAAGGTAGTTATAATAACATCTCAAGTTTTATGGAACTCTGTAATATTTACGAAAACAGTCGACCTGAAAATATGACACTGCAGCAGTTTTGTTGTCTTGCTAAGGAAATAGGTAAGTCAATGAATTAGGCGTTGTTATCACGCTCTATCTATGTTTTGTTCTAATGTAATTTTTTCTTTTTGCTCCTTAAGAGGCGTAACATCTGTTAAGTTTTTTCCGTCGTTATTATCGGATTGTGTTTTGTCTCTAGTTGCACCCCCTTCTTCGCCTGAGCTTTCTTGTACAGCTGATTTTTCAGCTAATTCTTTTTGAGCATCAAGAAGTAACCTTGAGTAATGCTCAGAATGTTGCTGGAAGTTTTCTGCTGAAACTCTATCGCCGGAGAGCTGCGAGTCATGGGCAAGCGATTGATATTTATCAATGATCTGTTGAGGAGTGCCTCTAACTTTACCTTCAGGGCCTGCACTGTCAAAAACTCTGTTAATTACATTGCCGGGATTAGGTCTCCTACTATTATTTCTATTCTTGTTGCGTGATTTTCCTGACGATCTCATATTTTATCTATATTTTCTAATGATGTTTAATGGAGGAACTGATTAGTTCTATCCTTTTCACTGAGGTTAGTATATTAAAATTATTTAAGCAACCGTGTACATAGTCTTAGTAAATATTTTTATTGATATTATTTTTATGTGTCTTTTTTAACACACACCGCTCGTTTTATATTATCCATATCTTTATGAAAATCAAAGCGTCTGTATTTAAACCTTAACAAATCATTTTTAATTTGTGTATCCTGATCCTTACCAAACTCCATCACGAAGATTCCATTTTTATTTAAGCGTTGACCGACAGTTCTTAAAAACAGCTGAATCACATCCAAGCCTAATACACCGCCATAAAGAGCCTCATGCGGCTCATACAGAATGATTTCCTTTTGTAAATAAAAAAAATCTTCTTTCGCGATGTAAGGAAGGTTTGCAACAATCAAATCAAATTTTTCGTCAATGTTTGAAAATAAATCTGTGTGAATTAATTTGCATTCTGCTTCTAATGCTAAAGCATTTTTTTTTGCTACGTTTAATGCTTTTTTAGAAAAATCTGCAAGAAAAAGTCGTATGTTTGAGTTTTCTTGGTATAAAGACAGCCCTATGCAACCGCTACCACATCCTAAATCTAGAACCTTCATTCCATCAAAAAGCAGTACTTTTGCAATGCTGATAATCAACTCACTTTCAGGTCTTGGGTCCAGTACAGTTTTATCCACATAGAAATCATTATTCCAAAAACATCTAGATGAAATAATTTGAGCAGTTGGTTCACCAACAGCTCTTCTACTAACCATTTTAGAAAAAAAAGTAGCCCTTTCATTTAACTCTTGATAACTTTGATATTTATAGCTCTGATCAAGAGGTATATTAAAGGCTTTTGAAAATAAAAATTTTGCAGATTCTTCATAATCTTCACATCCCGCTTCTTTAAGTAATTTTTTTTGAGTTAGAAAAAGGCTTGTTTTATTTTTCATCATCTATTTCAAAAGCGGTCATCGCTTCTAGCCTCTCTGCGGAAATTAAACCATTAATAATTTCCTCAAGGTCACCATTAAGTACATCTTCCAATTTATACAATGTTAAATTTATTCTATGGTCTGTTACTCTTCCTTGTGGAAAATTATAAGTTCTTATTCTTTCAGATCTGTCGCCAGAGCCAATTTGAGACTTTCTTTGAGAAGCAATTGAATTCGACTGATTTTTCAAGTGTAGATCATACAATCTTGTTCTAAGAACCTCCATCGCTCTAGCTCTATTTTGATGCTGCGATTTTTCTGAACTCGTAACAACAATTCCAGTAGGTAAATGGGTAATTCGCACGGCAGAGTCCGTTGTATTTACATGTTGTCCTCCAGCTCCAGAAGACCGCATCGTATCAATACGAATTTCATTTGGCAATATCTCTATATCAATCGCCTTAGCCTCTGGTAATACAGCAACAGTTGCTGCAGATGTATGTATTCTTCCACTACTTTCAGTCGACGGGACCCTTTGAACTCTATGAACACCACTTTCAAATTTCAATTTTGAGAAAATTTTTTCACCCTTTAAATGAAAGATAACCTCTTTTAGACCACCTAAATCTGTTGTTGTTTCTTCAATTAGCTCGATCTTGCAACTATTTTTTTCAGCAAAACGCTCATACATATTAAACAAGTCTGATGCGAACAATGACGCTTCATCTCCCCCTGTTCCTGCTCTGATCTCAATTATTACCGACCTCTCATCGTTAATATCTTTGGGTATTAACAGTAGTCTTAGATTCTGTTCTATAGCCTCTTTCTTTGATTTTAATGCTAAAAGTTCTTTTTCAGCTAAACTTACATAATCTTTATCTTTCAATAATAATGTAGTGTCTTCTATTTCTTCCAAAATTGAAAAAAATTGGGAAATGACTTCCCTGACATCTTTTAGCTCCGAATATTCCTTGGAGTATTCTTCCAACTTGCTTCTATCTAAATGACCTTGCAATTCTTTTTCAAGAAACTCAAATCTATCAACAATTTTCTGAAGTTTTTCTTCAAACATAAAAAAATGCTATTTGTTAGATAGTTCGTGTGCTCGTTGTTCAACAAGACCAACAATGTGATCGATCATTTTTTCATTATCTAGTTTATGGTCAGTTTTTCCTAGCCTGTATATCATTCCACTTCCTGCGCCACCTCCTGTGAAGCCAATATCGGTCATTAGAGCTTCTCCTGGCCCATTAACAACGCATCCTATGATGGAAAGTGAAATAGGAGTTTTTATATGCTCTAGCTTTTTCTCTAGAATTCCAACAGTTTTTATCACATCAAAGCCCTGTCTTGCACATGAGGGACATGAAATGATTTGTACCCCCCTATGCCTGAGGTTCAAAGATTTCAGAATTTCGTAACCTGCTTTTACCTCTTCAACTGGGTCGGCTGACAAAGAAACTCTAACCGTATCCCCCAGTCCTGCCCATAACAAATTCCCAAGTCCTATTGCAGACTTCACTGTTCCAGAAAAAAGTGACCCGGCTTCTGTTATACCTATATGAAATGGAGCATCCGTAATTGTCACAAGGTCTGAATATGCCGCTACCGCTAAAAAAACATCAGAAGCTTTAACTGATATTTTAAACTCAAAAAAATCATTATCCTCTAAGATAGCAATGTTTCTTTTCGCACTCTCTAAGAGAGCCTCGGGACAAGGCTCTCTATATTTGTCTAGAAGATCTTTTTCTATACTGCCGGCATTAATACCTATTCTGATTGAACAATCAAAATCTTTTGCAGCTTTAATTACCTCTTTAATTTTTTCATTGTTGCCAATATTCCCAGGATTAATACGTAAACAAGCTGCCCCGGCCTCAGCTGCCTCTATAGCTCTTTTATAATGAAAGTGTATATCCGCTACAATTGGAACCGGACTCATTCTACATATTTCTTTTAGGGCTAAAGTGCTGTCAGAATCTGGACATGATACTCTTACAATCTCAGCTCCAGCCTCCGCACACTTTTTAACCTGAGCAATAGTTTGATGTGCATCAGCAGTATTTGTATTTGTCATTGTCTGAACCGATATAGGATTGTCGCCACCGATCTTTACATTGCCAACTCTTATCTCTCTCGATTTTCTTCTTGAAATTTGACGCCAAGGCCTAATGCTGTCGAGTGACACTCCTAATACCTCATTTTTAACAAACTTAAAGAAAAAACCACTACAAAGACCTATCGTTATTTGAACTACTATTTAAGTAGCTATCCTTTAAATCATTAATTTTCAACGAATTGAAGATATTCTGAGGATCAATTTTAAAGTTTTTAATCACTTTTCTTTTATCTGAAACTGGCCCATAAGTGACACCATTTAGCGAAAAAAACAAATCTTTGGCGTTACCAGCTCTCAAATTCCCATTAAGCCAATTATTTTTAATCTCAAGAACCTCTCCCGCTTTCAGAATTTTTTCAACTACAACTTTTCTACCCTCATCTTTTATGCGTATCCAAGAAGGATTTACTGCGAAAATATTTAGTTTGGTTTCAACTGTGTTTAAAACTTCATTGTCTTTTACATTTGTTCGTAATATCTGCTGATGACCGTTCTGAAAATCTATTCTACTTTTCGAGCCTAAATAATCTTCCTTTGAGGCTACTAATCCTATTTTTAGTTTGATATCGTTGTTAGATTTAATAGACATTGAAGATCCAAACTCGGGCACCACACCAAAATCAAATCTTTTTGTTGATATCTTTTGCATAGATCTCTCTAACGAGCTCGGTAATCTATTAAGCTTTACAGAGTTTGTTCCCAATACTCCAATATCTTCAATATGTAAGTTCACTATTGGTCCATCTCTGTAATACACCTGAGGAGCTACCAATTGTGTGGAGTCTGACACAATCTTATCTATTCCTCTAAAGTTTTTACTTTGTAACTGATAACTATTTATTTTGTTTTCTCTTATTATTTCTGAAGATTGTATGTTCATTTCACTCATTATAGTTGGTAGACTATCGGCTGGCACAATTTTTAACTTTTGAATATCAATTAGAACTTTCCATGCTCCAAAGCTAACTCCGAAAAGTATTAAAAATGCCAATAAGATAGGACCAAAATAAACGTAACCTCTGCTAAAAACAGACTTATCAGCTTTCTGAAATCCAATGTATGATGGCTTCCAATCTAGATGGGTCTCAATATTATAATCTTTTAAACCTTTGGTCTTCTTCATGTTAGCGGTATTTATATTTTTCGTTTTGTCGTGTGAAGAAAATCCAGACTCCATACAAAACCGTTCATACACTTCTTCTGGATTGAGATTTAAATACCTCGCATATGATCTAACATATCCAGCTACAAAACCTTTATTTGGAAATGCGTCTAGATCACAATTTTCAATGGCTGATATATATGCAGCTTTAATCTTAAGGTCCTTTTGAACCTGAAGAAGAGACTTGCCCAAAGTAGCCCTCTCACCTCTTAGCTCTTCCCCAAGAAGCAAAGTGTAAGAGTCAAAACCATTGACTTTAAATTCAAAGTTTCCGTCAGCCATATTCACCTATTTGGCATTCAAAAAGATGTTTAGTCTAGTGCAACTACAGAGACAAACACCCACATAACAATCTGTGGATAAATTGAAATTCACCATCAATTTCAATTATTTCCTAAGTTTTCTAAAAAAACAACTAAAATATTTATATACTAATAATGTAGGTAAGCCTCGTTACCGAAGCATCTCTTTTTTTATCTCCTGTACCAAGCTCTTAAAAATTTCGGGGCAGTCTTCTTTTTGAAATAACCAAGCGTAAATAAAATGGTCTTCTTTAGATATAAAATACTCGTACAAATCAAGTTCGGACCTATCAAACTTTGTGAGATTTTTATCTGAGAACCTACCAAGAATAAGATCTAATTCCTTTGTACCCCTTCTCCAACTTCTTATTGATAATCTTTTACGGACAACTTCTATGCTCATGCTTGTAAAATAATTTATTTTTTACCTATTACAATTAAAGATTTTAATATATTTACATAATATGCTTTTTTCGAATAAAATGGATAACTTCAGAGTATCAAAAACTGCAGAAATAGCTGATTTGGCATTGTCTCTTAAAGAAAAAGGGCACACAATAATCAATATGGCTTCTGGTGAGCTATCGTTAAAGCCAGCATTAACAGTCAGGAGAGAAGCCTGTAACGTAATTAATAAAGGTGATACCTTATACACACAGGTTGCTGGTCTCAATAAATTGAGAGACCTTATAAGCGAAAAACTTAAAAAAGATTTAAATATTAAATATAAAACTGATGAAATAATTGTTTCTAATGGCGGGAAGCAAGTTATTTTTAATGCTATGCAAGGTACACTAAACCGTGGCGATGAAGTTATTATAGTTTCTCCATATTGGGTATCATACCCTGAGATCGTTAAATTATGTGGGGGAACCCCCAAGATATTATATTCGAAAAGAAAAGAGGGTTTTTCGATAAATACAGAAAGATTAGAAAAGCTAATTACATCAAAGACTAAATGGCTTATCTTAAATTCACCTAATAATCCTACAGGTACAGTTTATTCTCATAAAAATTTAAAAAATTTAATTCATGTATTGAGTAAATACCCTGATATTTTCATTCTTTCAGACGATATTTATGAAAAACTAAATTTTTCATTTAGAAAAAATACAAATATAATTAACCTCGATAAAAATCTTAAAAAGAGAACACTCATAGTTAATGGGTTTTCAAAGGGTTACTGTATGACTGGATGGAGATTAGGATATGGTGCAGGACCCAAGGCTCTAATAGATGCAATGGCAAAAATACAATCTCAATCCACTTCCGCTGCCAATACTATTGCTCAACATGCAGCGATAAAAGCATTGGAATTAGATTACGCATATTTTGAAGAAATCAAAAACACACTTATTAAGAGAAGAACGATTGTGACTTCAGCTTTATCTGATTTGGATGGATTTAGATCAAATTTTAGCCAAGGCGCATTCTACTTATTTCCCTCAATAAAAAAATTTCTTGGAAAGCGACTAATAGGACACGACAAGATTTTAAACGATATTAGCTTTTGCAAGCAATTATTGTCTTCTGAACATGTAGCGACAGTTCCCGGTTCAAGTTTTGGTAGCAAGGATAGTATAAGACTTAGTTATGCTTTAAGTGAAAAAGATTTACGAATTGGATGTAAAAGAATAAAGCAATTCTGTGCGAGACTTGAGTAACAAGCTCTTTAACTTCGGTAAAGTGACTTAACAATTTAACTTAAGACATAAGATTAAAAAAATGCATGACATAAAATTTATTAGAAAAAATCCTGAAATTTTTGATAAGGCTTTAGAAAAAAGGAGTGAGAATTCTAAAAGTTCAAAAATTATTGCATTAGACTCAGAGAGAAGACACACTATAGAAAAGCTAGAATTTTTGCTCGCAGAAAGAAAAAGAATATCAAAAAAAATTAATCCTTCAGAGAATAATAACGAAGCAAGAGTAAGTAGTAGTCGTGAAGGAATAAAAAAAATGAAGGATGAGATAGCTCAATTAGAAGCTACTCTAAGAGATAAAGAGAACGAATTAGATACTTTGCTTTTATCTCTTCCCAACTTACTTAGTGATGACGTGCCCTTTGGACAAAGTGAAGCAGACAATGTGGAAGTCTACAGATGGGGAGAAAAGAAATACTTTACTTTTAAACCTTTGGAGCACTTTAAAGTTGATGCCGCAAAAAGCGATATAAATTTTGAGGCTGCAGCGAAGGTTGCTGGGTCACGTTTTGTGTTTCTTTCCAAATCTATAGCATTAATGCACCGGGCATTAACACAATATATGCTCAACACCAACATAATAGAGAGTGAGTTAGTAGAATTTTGGGCGCCAGTTCTCGTTAATAAACAATCAATGTTAGGAACCGGACAGTTGCCAAAGTTCAGAGAAGATAGTTACTTTACAAATAACGGTCTTTGGCTGATCCCCACGGCCGAGGTTCCCCTTACGAATATCGGCAAAGGTAAAACTTACAAAGCTGAAGAATTACCAATTAGGATGACTGCTGCGACACAGTGTTTTCGTTCAGAGGCTGGTAGCGCTGGCAAAGATACAACAGGAATTATCCGACAGCATCAATTCGAGAAGGTTGAAATGGTTACATACTGCAAGCCGGAGTTTGAAAATATTGAGCTCGAAAGAATGACAGATTGTGCTGAGAAAATTTTAAAGAATTTATTAATCCCCTTTAGAAAGATACTTTTATGCTCAGGGGATATTGGTTTCGGCTCAAAAAAAACTTATGACTTAGAAGTTTGGTTGCCAGGTCAAAATAGATACCGCGAGATTTCTAGTTGCTCGATTTGTGGAGACTTTCAATCTAGAAGAATTAACATAAGATTTAAGAACGATCGAAACTCAAAACCACAATTTCTATCCACTTTAAATGGGTCAGGACTAGCTGTTGGTCGATGCTTGGTAGCAGTACTTGAGAACTATCAAACAGAGGATGGGTCTGTAATAATTCCAGAAGTATTGAGACCATACATGTTCAATTATAAAAAAATTGATAATATGGGTAACCTAAAATAGCATGCGCATTTTAATCACCAACGATGACGGCATTGATGCTGATGGGATAAAGTCTTTAAAGAAGATTGCCCTTGGAATGTCGACCGAAGATAACATTTTCGTTGTAGCTCCTTCTACAAATCAATCAGCTAAGGGTAGATCAATTTCATACAAAAAAGATTTTCCAATCGTTAAAAAAAATGACAATGAATATTCTGTCGATGGAACACCCACAGATTGTATAATTTTTGCTCTCGACTTTCTTTTGAAGAAAAAGAGGCCTGATATTGTTTTATCAGGAATAAATTGGGGTTATAATTTAGCAGAAGACGTATTTTATTCCGGTACAATTGCTGCGGCTATCGAAGGCTCAGATAGAGGTATACTGTCAATTGCTTTAAGCCAAGCTTATGAGAATAGAAAACTAGAAATGAACCCGTATATTTTTGCTGAAAGTTGTGGCGCAAGACTATGTCTATCTATTTATAAAAAATTTTCATTGGCGCATAATAAGGTAGCATTCAATGTAAATTTTCCTAGAGAGCCTAAATTGCAATATCCTCACTGTATAAAGATTGCACCAATTGGGCGCAGGTATAACTCGAATTTTTCAATCGACCTTCATCGTAAGTCTCAAAATTTGTATATGGCCAAGATAGATTCTATCCCTCAAAACACATCTTCAAACCCTGAGGATGACTATACAAACTGTTTAGATGGCTACATAACTGTGTCTCCCATTTCTATTCATGTTTCTAAGGAAAGAAATTTTAAGGAATTAAAGAAAGTGCATTTTTGACATGAATGAGACAAAAGCCCTTCTCATGCTAAAATTAAGAAAAGTAGGTGTTTCGAGTACTGAAATCTTGGATTGCATAGAGACAATAGATAGAAGTCGTTTTGTTTCAAAAAGTTTTTTAAATCGATGCTTAGAAGATATTGCACTCCCTATTGAATGCGGCCAGACTATCAGCCAACCTTCACTCGTTGGCTTCATGACTCAGCAATTAGAAATACCTCGAAGAAGTAAGGTTTTAGAAATAGGTACTGGTTCTGGATACCAAACGGCAGTACTCTCAAAATTTGCATCAAGAGTATATTCTATTGAAAGATATAAGAAGCTTGTAGACATTGCTAAGAAACGACTTGAGGACCTAAAGATTTATAATGTGATAATACTATTACAGGATGGTTTCTATGGTTATTCCCCGCAGTCACCTTTTGATAGAATTATCGTAACTGCAGCTGTCGAAGAAATTCCTAGTTCACTTATAAATCAACTGAAAATTGGGGGAGTTATGCTCATCCCTGTCGGCTTACCAAACGAGAAACAGTCACTTCTCAAAGTTGTAAAAACAGAAAAAAGCTTGGACATTAAAGAGCTAATGAGTGTAAGGTTCGTGCAAATGAAAGAAGGGCTAATAAAAATTTAAAACTAGGGTTCAGTTTTTATGAAAAAAAATACAATAATTACACTTATTTTCATTTTGCCAATTTTGGTTAATTGCCAAACATTAGAAGATAGAGACAACCCTAATTTAGATAATAAAAGCATATCTTTTGATCAAAAAGAACAACCAGATATAAGAGGAATTATTTCTTATGATAAATACCAAGTTGTGGTGGCAAATGGAAATGAAACGGTTTTAGAAATTGCTACTAGATTAGGCCTAGATCCAAGAAAATTTTCTTTGTTTAATGGCTTGGTGGAATCGTATAGGCCAAGGCAAGGGGAGTTGCTAGCATTAAACAAAAATATAATCCCCATAAAAAAGGGAAATACAAGTGTTTGGTCTAAAAAAAGCACAAAAAATGTGCTTAAGAGAGCGGAGGAAACTAAACAGGTCAACGTTCCAAAAAAAAATGACTTTGTAAAACATAAGGTCGAAAGTGGAGAAACAATTTACTCGATAGCTCGATTATACGGAGTTTCTGTGACATCTTTAGCTAAGTTAAATAAGTTAGATGCAGAATTCAAAATTTATGTGGGACAAAACATTATTATTCCGATTACGCAAAAGAAAATCATTTCGTCTAAGAACAATATTAAATCTACAAATAAAAAACTGGCAAACAATAATGGAAGTGACTCAGATTATTTACCGAAACAAGAGAAAAATAATAGTTCAAAAACTAGTTTTATATTGCCAGTGAATGGAAAAGTAATTAGTAAATATAATCCCAATAGCGAGAAACAAAAAAATCAAGGAATTGATTTACAGGTGCCACCAGGTTCTCCTGTTTTTGCTGCTTCCTCAGGAGTTGTCGCTTTGATAACAGATAACACTGAAAACTTTGGGAAAATTGTACTAATAAGACATAAGGATAACTTGATCAGTATATATGGAAGAGTTGCAAAAGTTTCGGTGGAAAAAAATGAAGAAGTAACTAAAGGACAAAAAATTGGGTCGATGGCAGAAAAAGTAAGTGATGGTGGTAATCAGGTCATTCTTCACTTTGAGATTAGAAAAGGAACTAAAAGCGTAAACCCTGAAAATTTTTTTGAGTAACTTAGTAATTCTAAATACGGCCTAATAAAGATACTATAAATTGTTTTGCAACGCGACCTGAACGACTGCCTCTTTGAACTTGCCATTCAATTGCTAGTTTATTTAATTCATTTATTCCAATATCTATGTTCAACTCTTTGGCGTAAGATCCTACTATTTCTAAATATAGGTCTTGATCGCACTCATAAAAGCCTATTGAAATACCAAATCTATCTGAAATGGAGAGACGTTCATCAAGTTCTTCTTCCCACCTCATAAAATTATCATCTTTATGTGTTTTTCTACTCAATAAGTGTCTTCTATTGGATGTTGCGTAAATTAGTACGTTCTGCGTTCCACCTATCAATCCTCCTTCTAGTAAAGATTTAAGTGATTTATAGCTCGTTTCATTTACATCAAATGAAATATCGTCACAAAAAATTATAAATTTTTTATTTATATTTCTTAATATTTTTAATAGCTTATTGAAATCTCTTAAATCATCTCTAGCCACTTCAATGACCTTCAAAGTATTACTTTTTGAACCAGCAGCTTTAACAACAGATTTGATAAGAGTTGATTTTCCCATACCTCTCGCACCCCAAACTAAAACGTTATTAGCTAATTTTCCATCGATAAAGGCTTCAGTATTGCTTTTAACCAGTTCAATTTCCTTATCCATTCCCTTCAATAATGAAACATCCACTGTTGATATATTACCAACCTCTGAAAAATGATTTCGATCTGGTTCCCATATGAATGCATATGCTCTGTCAAAAAATTCAACATTAGGGTCCAAAGGAAACGCTCTCTCCAAAGAGTCTGCTATTCTTTTAAGATATTCTTCCATAATTGTTGTACTTATAAGTTTTCATTTATTTTATTTATGGCTTCCTCGTTTTTCTTCTCTACTAACTTTACCAATAAAATAGATACCTCATATAGAGAATACACTACGGAAAATAGAATAATTTGAGTAATAACATCCGGGGGAGTGACTACGGCTGCTACCACTAATATCGTCACTATCGCATATTTTCTTATGCCGATAAGTGAAGTCGAGGAAACCAAACCGGCTTTACCCATCAAGGTTAACAACACGGGCAATTGGAAACATATACCAAAAGCTAATATAAATCTTATCGTGAGACTAAGATATTCATTTATGGTTCCGAGATATTTTATTCCTACTAGATTATTTAGATCTGAAGTATTTTGAAAACTTAAGAAAAAATTAAATGCCAAGGGAAGAACGACATAATATGCAAAAGCTGCACCCACCGTAAACAAAACGGGAGAAGCAATTAAAAAGGGCAAAAAAGCCAGTTTTTCTTGTTTATATAAGCCTGGAGCAATAAATCGCCAAATTTGGAAGCTAATAAAAGGAAATGAAACGATAAAGCCTCCAAAAAAAGATATTTTTACATTGACCATAAAGCCTTGTTGAAGACCAGTAAAAATTAAGTCACTAGTGTCATTTTTAAGGGTTAGAAGTGTTGTTATCGGTATAGCTAAGAAATTGAAAATGTATTTTGAGAATGGGAATACACATATCATGCAAAGAAGGAACGCTAACACACAATAAATAAGCCTAGACCTCAATTCCGAAAGATGCTCTACCAGAGGGGCGTTGGATGAACCTATGTCATCCAGTTTGTCTTGATCTTTTTTCATCAAATATTACAGATAATCAAATAAACTTAAGTGTATAAATTTAAAAGTTTAAAGACTACCTCTTTTTTTAACTTTTCCTTTAGCAAGCTTTTTACCTTTAATTCCTATTTCAGGTTCCTCAATATAACTGTCTAAATTAGTATGCTGCTTTAAATCTTTTTTCAAATCACTAATCTCTTCTATTTCAACAGTTTCGTTTATCTGATCATAAAATTCTCTTGAAACTTGCTTTATTTTTGCAAGCATTTTTCCAGTTTTGTTTAGCAACTTTGGTAAGTCTTTTGGTCCCACGACTATTAAAGTAACAGTACCGATAACAAGCAACTCTTGCCAACCTAAATCAAACATTTTTTTGCACTCATCCTTTGTCTTTTTCAGGGGTTATATCTTTTGCTTTTTCTGAAACTTCTTCTTGTGCCTTTTCTAATTCCTGTTTACCTTCGCTTATACCCTTCTTAAAACTGGTTATACCCTTTCCTACTTCACCCATTAAGGACGATATTTTACCTCTTCCAAATAGTATAAGCACAACAACTGCTATTAAAATGATTCCTGGCAGTCCAATTTGATTAAACATTTATTATCTCCAATACTTTTATGAATATGGTTGTTAATTTAACCTAACAGAAAAATAAAATTTATCACTTAATTTTTAATCTTTAACGAAAACAAAACAGCGGTCTCTTCTGACTGACAGCCATAAATTAATACCATAAGGGGGAAGGAAAACGCCAGGGACAGAAGCTTTGAGTATAGATTGATCAAACTCCATTTTTAATTCCACAAGACTTTCTTTACCCAGAAATCTTGAACGAACGACCTTTCCTCTAGCAGCAATGCCATGTTCACTAGTTGGACTCGGACCCTTCCCATTTCTATCAAAATCAATTTTTAAGTGTTGAGGACGAATAATTATCTCAGCGATCAAACCGTCTTGTAAGCCAGGTGTCATAAATAAGCCGAACGGGGTTTCAGTTTGTGAGTTATTCACTTTTCCATTTATTTTGTTGTAATTTGAAAGAAATTTTGCAGCTTTGCTGTCTACTGGCTTGTTATAAACGTTATATGGGGCTCCCCTCTGAACGATAGAACCATCTCTCATCAGAGCAATGCTATCAGAAATCTTCATGGCCTCTTCTGGATCATGCGTAACCATAATTACTGATGTATCTTCTTCACTAAGCAACGATAGTGTCAAATCCCTTATTTCATCTCTTAGCCTATTATCTAAACTCGTAAAGGGTTCATCCATTAACATTATCTTCGGGCTTGGGGCTAGGGCTCTAGCGATAGCAACTCTCTGTTGTTCTCCACCAGAAATCATATGGGGATATTTTTTCCCAAAAGGAAGCATACCGACGCAATCAAGAAGATAGCTCGTTCTTTCTTTAATTTTTTCTTTGGTAAGTTCATTTAAAGCATAACTTACATTTTGGAAAATGTTTAAATGAGGAAAAAGAGATAAATCTTGGAATACAAGTCCAATACCTCTTTCAGCCGTCTCTTTAAAAATAACCCTATCATGCGAAACTAAAAAATCATTTATAAATATTTTACCTTTATCAGGAATTTCCAAACCGGCTATAAGCCGTAAAGCGGTCGTTTTTCCACACCCAGATGGTCCCAGTAAGCACATCCGCTCACCTTCATTTATTGATAGATTTAAGTTATCTAAAACTTTTTGCTCATTAAAAGATTTGGAAACTGCCTCAAGCTCTAGAATTTGTTTATCTTTCTTGATACTCATTCTCCCCAAAAAGAAATTCAATAATTAGTTAGGACCTAAACTTACATATTATTGTTTAATCAACGAAAGCTTTTTCAATTACAAAATGACCAGGAGCTGAATTAGACCCCTCTGTTAGCCCTTTATCCAAACAAATTTCTTTAAATTCATTTAGCATTGCCATACTGCCGCATATCATAGCTCTATCCTCTAAGGGATTTAGATCGCTCCCAAATTCTTCTTTAAATCTTTTTGACTTAAGCCAATCAGTAACTCTTCCAACATACTGGCTAGGTTCTCTAGTAGTCGTAGGAAAAAATCTCAGCTTATTTTCTACAATTTCTGACAACAACTCATCCTTTAAGATTCCATCAATAGTGTGCTTTCCAAATTCAAGCTCATTATTAAAACGACAAGTTTGGAATAGAATTACCTCACTAAACTTTTCATATGTCTCAGGATCACGAATTATACTTGTAAAAGGCGCTATGCCCGTCCCCGTAGAAAATAGAAATAGGCGCTTTCCTGTTAATAATGCATCATTTACTAAGGTGCCTACAGGTTTTTTTCTTAACATAATATTGTCACCTGCTTTTAGCTTTTGCAGCTTTGATGTTAAGGGGCCATCTTCAACTTTTATTGAGTAAAACTCAAACTCTTTATGCCAATTAGGAGATGCTATTGAGTATGCTCTAAGCAAAGGTTTTTCATCTATGTTTAACCCTATCATTACAAACTCTCCCGATCTAAACCTAAAGTTGTCTGGTCTTAAACAGGAAAATGAAAATGTTGATGAGGTCCAATGATGTACATTTAAAACCTCTAGCAGTTGTAATCCATTAATTTCTTTTTGCACTTAAATTCCTAAAATTCTTAAATCGCTTTAATAGTTACCTGTGAAAAATATCACTCTCGCTTTAAACCGCAAGCAGATTTTCTATTCAATTTCAGCTATCTCTATTATTGGTTTTTTCCCACAAATTGCATAAATCTCATCTTTTATAAAGCGCTTAAAGTCGTCTACATTTTTCCAATTTTTTTTCTTCGTCGTTTTATTTAAGAATGACTCAGCATTTTTTATTAATTCATCTGAATAATCTTCAAATCTTGGAAGACCAAATGAAATAAATTGTACACTTAGAAATTTCTTCGATGGAATTGTTATCTGTATAAAAAGTAATCCTTCAGACGACATTCTAATTCTTTCTCTAAAAGCAATATTATCGGATTTTGCAATTATCTTTCCATCTACAAATAACTTCTCTGGCCTATTACTAGAATCCTTGCTTATTTTTAAATCTTTATCTATTTCGATTATTTCACCATTTTTTACTATTTCAGCTCTAATATTTTTTTCTTCCAGTACTTTTTTGTGCCCAATCAAATGCCTTATCTCTCCATGCATTGGTACAACAAGCAAAGGCTTAACTTTTTTATAAAAGTCTAGCATTTCTGGTATGTTTGTATGCCCACTTACGTGAAACTCTCTATCGTCATTGTATTTAACCACAACCCCTTTATCAGAGAGATTATTTATTACCCGGTTGACAGAAATTTCATTGCCAGGAATAGTTTTGGAAGAGAAAATAAACGTATCACCATTTCCGATCTCCAAACCCATGTATTTGCCTCGAGATAGTTGTGCGGAAGCAGCTCTGACTTCCCCCTGAGATCCTGTTGCAATAACCAATAAATTTTCTCTAGGAATCAAGTGAGCCTCTCGAGGATCGATTAATGTTGGGAACTCATCAAAAATTCCAGTTTCGATTGCTTTATTAAGCATATTATTCATAGCGCGCCCAAAAACTGCAATTGATCTTCCCGATTTTTCTCCTGCTTCAGCAATAATTTTTAATCTGCCGAGATTCGAAGCAAAAGAAGTAAATATGACTCTGCCTTTACTTTGTTTAATAATTTTGTAAATTGGTTCTTTTAGTAAAGATTCTGACTTTCCCTTATTTCCGTTGAGCATATTTGTGGAATCCACGACACAAAGTGAGGGCCTCCCTCCAATTGCCTCAACCAACTTTTTATAGTCAATAGAATTTTCTAGAATTGGTTTTTTATCTATCTTAAAATCTCCTGTATGAAGAACAACGCCAAATTTACTTTTCATAATTAGGAATGATGCTTCTGGCACAGAATGTGTTGTAGGAAAAAAGGATACTAATGCATGTTTGAGCTTAACTTCATACGGCCACTTCTTAACCGTTACTACTCGTTTAGTATCTACATTAACTTTTTTTAATTTATCTTTTACGACTTCAGATGTAAATTTCCTACAATATATTTTGCAGTCTATCTTTGAAGCAATAAATCCAATTGCTCCCAAATGATCTTCATGAGCATGAGTAATAAAAATTCCTTCCAAGTTTCTTAAGTTATTAAGTATTAGCGTCGGATTAGGAAATATTAAATCTACCCCTGGTTCTGATTCCATTTTGGGGAAAGAAACACCAGAATCAACAAGTATGTAGCTTATATTACTCCCATTTTTAAAGCCGTAGGCATACATGTTCATACCAATCTCACCAGCTCCTCCAATTGGTGAATATATTAAACTATAATCTTTCAAACTTCTTTATCCTGATTGAAATGCGATATATACATTAGTCCTTTGATGGTAAGTCTTAGGTCTATTTTGTCAAATATAGTAGTGTCCCGAGAGAATACATTCGATAGACCCCCCGTCGCAATCACATTGATTATTTTTGTCTCTTTTTTTATTCTCGAAATTATTCCATCCACCAAGCTTAAATATCCCCAATATATACCAGATTGCATACAATTAATCGTATTTCTTCCTATTACATTAGGTG
>CABZEG010000011.1 GCA_902524655.1 uncultured Alphaproteobacteria bacterium
AAAAAATGGAGAAGTCCTTAAGTTCTTATAGGACAAAATTCCCGCTTCATGTCCATCAGCAATGTCGTGTGCACAATAAGCAATATCATCAGATAGTGATGCTACTTGTGCCTCTAAAGATGGGAATAGGCTTAAATGGTGTTCACCACCACCCTCTCCCAACGCAATATTCTCATCCCAAAACAGCCTAATAGTCTTGTCTTTTTCATCAATAGGTCCATTATGCTTAACTATGCCATCTAATGACTCAAAACATAAATTTAGCCCAAAAAACTTTACGTATTGTCGCTCTAGTATAGTAACTAATTTAAGGGTTTGAAAATTATGGTCAAAACCACCAACTTCTTGCATAAGATTATTCAGCCTTTCTTCACCGGTATGACCAAAAGGAGGGTGCCCTAAGTCATGGGCGAGGGCGATTGTTTCACAAAGATCGATATTTAGACCGAGATGATTTGCGATAGTTCTAGCAATTTGACTTACTTCAATCGTATGTGTAAGTCGCGTTCTAAAAATATCATTGGTTGTAGAAAAGAAAACTTGAGATTTATTTTGTAACTTCCTAAAAGCTTTGGAATGAATAACTCTATCTCTATCTCTCTGGAAATTTGATCTTATGGTACAAGGTTTTTCTTCATGCACTCGTCCTAAAGATCTGTCGGGATCAGATGCTATCTTCAAAAAAAAGCTCTTTTCTTGCCTATTTAAATAGACAAGTATATATTACGCTAAAGCTTAAAATGTAAAGAAAGAAAAAATGAATTTAAGAATACCACCGAGGGTAACCGACAGAGCCTTTAGAAAAATAGCAGATTCTTGTAAAAGCAAGACATTAAGAGTCTCTGTTAAAGGTGGTGGATGCTCGGGATTTCAATACATTTTCAATATTGTTGATGATGTTAAAGAGGACGACCACGTTTTCGAAAAAAAAGGTTGTAGGGTCATCATAGATAACACTTCTTTACAATTTTTAGAAGGTGCAGAAATTGATTACTGTGAAGAGCTTATAGGTTCAAGCTTCAAAATTAATAACCCTAATGCAACCTCGTCATGTGGATGTGGCACAAGCTTTTCCTTCTCCCCTTCGTTCAAATAGATTAGCGGATGAAAATAGTCACCTTTAATGTTAATGGTGTGCGAGCAAGGATTGATACACTAATTGAGTGGTTAAAAGAAACCAACCCAGATGTTGTAGCCCTTCAAGAGACAAAAATTCAGGATGCAGACTTTCCCAGATCTGCCTTTGAAAAGCTTGGCTATCATTGTTACCTTAACGGCCAAAAGTCATTTAATGGAGTCGCGATCCTTACAAAAGGTGAGGCTAAATTATCAAATAGGATCTTACCAGGTGATAGTGACGATAAACAATCACGTTTTATTGAAGCCTATTACCAAGAAAAGAGGTTTGTATGTATTTATCTGCCGAATGGTAACCCAAAAGGAACAGAAAAGTTTGCGTATAAATTAAAATGGATGGATAGACTGAATCAATATTGTAAAAAAGCTCTTATTTCCGAAGAAGAGATTATTGTTCTAGGAGATTTTAATGTAATTCCTCAATATATTGATTGTAAGTACCCTGATCAGTGGACACAAGATGCGTTATTTGACTCCCAAGTTAGAGCTAAATTTAATTACCTTCTCAATTTAGGTTACCTAGATTCAATAAGGATATTAAATGAAAATGACTCACTATTCACTCAGTGGGATTATAGAAATCGAGCATGGGAGGAAAATAATGGCGTTAGAATTGACCATATAATTTTAAGCCCTAACGCAGCTGACAAACTGGAGAAAAGCTGGATTGAACCATCTTTGAGGAACCAAGAAAAACCATCAGACCATGTTCCTGTCTGGATTTCACTTAGTGAGAAATAAGTCAACCTTTGTAATTATAAATCCAATCGAGCCTCTTAAAAAACAAGTTTGGAGAAAATCTAGTTAGACTCCGCAAAACAAGAAAAAGAATCTTCCTTAACACTCTTTGTTCCAGATGATATACCTTCTCATTCAGCCTAGAAACTTGATCCAATTGATGTATTCTCTTTATTCTCTTTTTAGAGTAATTGTTCAGTGCCTTATTTATATCTAAGGGGAACTCCTTTATGCAATTTGCTAACTCCCAACTGTCCTCTAAAGCCTTATTGGCTCCCTGAGCCATGTAAGGAAGCATGCTTAGAGCAGAATCCCCTACCATAACGACATTTTTTTTGTGTATTATAGTAGGTATTCCACTCTCAATAATAGGCCACCTGTATATCTGTTGCACATCAGGGAGACAAGTTTTAAGAGTCTCATTTAATTCAAAATCGTTTAAAAATTTCTGCTTAGTTACCATTTCCTTCCAGTTATTAATCGTCTGTCCTTTTTCTCTTTTACAGAAAACAAAATTTACCATTCCGTTATTTCCAGTTGGATAAGTTACAAAATGTCTGCCTCTACCAAAAAATAGGTTAATGTTATTTTTGGAAAAAATAGGGGGCAAAGTTTTTTTACTCAATACAAATCGGTAAGCAGTTTGCGAAATGGTACGAGAATTGGTTTCTTTAAAGATATTTTTTTTCCACATAGAGCCAACGCCATCTGCGACAATAATGAGATCTTTTTTAATTTTCTTCCCTTTGTACGATATGTAGATATTTCGTTCATTTTTTGAAACCAAGGGAAGCGCTCTTGAACCAAAGCTAACCTTTATTTCTTCTTCTTTAACTTTTTCAAACAAAATTTTTATGAGAAATGATCTATGTAGAGTAATGAAAGATTTGCCGTAGCGAGATTTTAATCTTTCTAGAATTTCCAAACTACCGATACTTTTAAAGTCAGTTTCATCAAATAAACACAAATTTTTAGGCTTTAAACCAGCTTCAACCACCAATTTACCAAGTTTTAACTTTTCTAGAACAAATAAGCCATTAGAGGTAAGCTGAATACCTGCTCCTTCGCCTTTCACTAACTTATCTTTTTCAAATATAGTGACGTCGCAACCGAGTTGCTTCAAAAACAATGCGGAGCATAAGCCGGATATGCCTCCACCTATAATTGCTACTTTAAAACTTTTTGGTTTGTTGAGACCCAAATTCTCTTCTAGTCTAATCGTCCCTATGATCTCTTTCGCGCCTCTCGTGTCGCTCTTGAGCTTCAACACTTAAGGTTGCTATAGGACGAGCATCTAATCTTTTTAAAGATATAGGTTCGCCGCTTTCTTCGCAATAACCGTAAGAACCATCATCTATTCTTCTTAAAGCAGCATCAATTTTAGAAATAAGCTTTCTCTGTCTATCTCTAGTTCTTAGCTCCAACGCCCGATCTGTTTCTTCTGAAGCCCTGTCAGCAACATCTGGAATATTCCTTGTCTCCTCTTTCATTCCTTTAATCGTACCTTTACTCTCAGAAAGTATCGACTTTTTCCAATCAAGGAGTTTTTCTCTAAAATATTCAACTTGATTTTCGTTCATGAAAGGCTCTTCTTCAGACGGCCTATAACCTTCATATAAAAATTCTTTTGACTTTACGAAATCTAAACCCATAATTCCCCCAAAGTATTAGATTAAAATTAAGTTATTATGTATTCGATAATATAAATTTTAGCGTTTGTCACTATAAGATTTAAATTTTATTGGATTGGAAAGGAAATTTTATGAAGTTTGAAGGTACATCAAAATATATCTCTACAGATGACTTAACTTTGGCTGTTAATGCATCGATAACTTTAGAGCGCCCTCTTTTAGTAAAAGGAGAACCCGGTACAGGAAAAACTGAACTTGCAAGACAAATTGCCGAGAGTCTTTCACTTCCAATAATTGAATGGAATATTAAATCTACAACCAAAGCTCAACAGGGACTATATGAGTATGACGCTGTAAGCAGATTGAGGGACAGTCAGCTTGGTGATGAGCGAGTTAAAAATATAAAAAACTATATTAAAAAAGGAAAAATATGGGAGGCGTTTGAGGCAAATAGTAAAGCCGTTCTATTAATAGATGAAATAGACAAGGCAGACATAGAATTTCCGAATGATCTGCTTCAAGAATTAGACAAAATGGAGTTCTTTGTTTATGAAACAGGAGAGACTATAAGTGCAGCCAACCGCCCTATCGTTATAATAACTTCAAATAATGAAAAAGAATTACCGGATGCTTTTTTGAGAAGATGTTTTTTTCACTTCATTAAGTTTCCTGAAAAAGAGATCCTTGAAGAGATAGTCAATGTTCATTTTCCTAAAGTGAAGAAAAACTTGTTAGATGCTGCACTTAATCAGTTTTTTGAAGTTAGAGAAGTTCCAGGTTTAAAAAAGAAGCCATCTACTTCAGAGATGTTAGACTGGCTGAAACTATTGTTGGTTGAAGAACTTGAGGCTGATGACCTCAAGATGGATGGCAAAAATATTTTGCCAAAGTTACATGGTGCGCTTTTAAAAAACGAACAAGACGTTCATCTTTTTGAAAGACTTGCTTTTATGGCCAGAAGGAATAATGAGAGCAATTAAAGAAAATGTTTTTAATTATAATGACCACAGTCGGCTTTGTATTGGGCATACTGTTAAACCGTAAACGTAAATTACTGGATATCTTGCATAGATCAACAGTACTTTCTATAATGTTTTTTGTTTTAGGTATAGTGTTTGCAATTATTTTTGGTAAGTAGCAAGGGTTCATAATGTTTTTAAATCTTTTTGACGAAATGAAAAGCGCCAAAATACCCGTTTCGCTTCGGGAATATTTGACGTTCTTAGAAGCATTGACTGTAGGTGTAGCAATTTTTGATGTAAACGATTTTTACTATTTAGCCCGCACCTCTCTTGTTAAGGACGAGAGACATATTGATAGGTTCGATCAGGTTTTTTCGCATGTATTTAAAGGGCTCGAGGCTATTGAAATTGAAGAAGTTTTCAAAAAAATTGAAATTCCAAATGAATGGATAAAAAAACTGGCTGAGAAGACTTTATCTAAGGAAGAAATGGGAAAGATAAACAGCTTAGGTAGCTTTGAAAAACTAATGGAAACATTGAAGAAGCGATTGGAGGAACAAAAGGATCGCCATCAGGGGGGAAACAAATGGATTGGTACGGCGGGCACATCGCCCTTTGGGGCTTATGGTTATAATCCAGAGGGAATTCGTATTGGACAACATGAAAGTAGGCATAAGCGTGCCGTTAAGGTCTGGGATAAAAGAGAGTTTAAGAATTTTGATAGTGATATAGAGCTCGGTACTAGAGGAATGAAAATTGCTCTTAAAAGACTAAGAAGATGGGCAAGAGATGGTGCAGATGAAGAACTAGATCTAGAGAATACCATAAGCTCCTCGGCTAAAAGTGGTTTTATCGATGTCAGAACTCGACCTGAACGTAGAAATGCTATTAAAGTGATAATATTTTTTGATGTTGGTGGATCAATGGACGCCTATATAAGACAGGTCGAAGAATTATTTTCGGCAGCTAGGACAGCATTTAAGCATCTTGAGTACTATTATTTTCATAATTGTCTCTACGAAGGAGTGTGGAAAAACAATCATAGGAGGTGGACTGAACAAACGCCCACGACAGAAGTAATGAATACATATGGTAAGGATTATCGATGTATCTTCGTTGGAGATGCGTCAATGAGCCCTTATGAGATAGAATATCCAGGTGGAGCCAACGAACATTATAATGCAGAGTCAGGAAGAACATGGCTCGAAAGAGCCATTACAAAATGGCCTAACTATTTATGGATAAACCCAACCAATAAAGACCATTGGGAATACACACATTCAACTCATATTATAAAAGACATATTTGAAGATAAAATGGTTCCTCTCACCCTAAATGGCCTGAAAGAGGGCATGAGACATCTTTCATAATCAAAATGATTACAAAGATTATTCCAATAGTTGTGTTAATATCTGTCTTTTATATAGGATCTATTTATTCATCCAAAAATTTAAGCAAGAAGCTTGAGAAAAAATCTAAAATTTTCCATGATCCTGTGATTGACAATTATTTAAAAGCGTTTCAATCATTACTCAACTTGGGCAAGTTGCAGGTTTTTGTTCTGAATGAGAAACAAATTAATGGTTTAGTAACACCCAATGGTAATATCTATATTACACAGGGCTTTATCAACCAGTACAAGTTAGGCAAGGTTTCGGGAGTTGAACTGACTTCAGTTATTGCACATGAGCTAGGGCACTTAGCCCTAGGACATACAAAAAAACGTCTGATCACTTTTTCGGCAATAAGCGCAATCTCTATGGTGATCTCGACGATTCTCAGTAGGTTATTACCATACATTGGAGCAATAATTGGGAGATACCTGTCTCAAATCCTCATATCTGGGCTTTCTAGAAAAGATGAATTTGAAGCAGACTCATACGCTGCTGCCCTACTAATTAAATCTGGAATTGGTACTGCTCCACAAATTAGCCTACTGAAGAAATTAGAGCAATTAACGGGTATAGTTTCATCCAACGTCACTTGGACACTTAGTCATCCTTCTCCTGAGCAAAGAATAAACGCAATCCAAAACCTAGAAGCCTCTTGGATGACTGGAATTAAAGATCAAAATTAATTTCAGTTCCACTCCTGGTACATATTTCGAACCACTCAATCATATAATCTTTGTGAGAACGTATAACCGATACAAGTATTTCATCTAGCGATTTAAATAAAATATTTATTTGAATTTCACCCAATCTTGTTCTTAGAAAATTACTTTTTGATATTTTTGATTTTTCTAAGTCTAAAGGGACCCCTTTTCGCAATATATCTAATGCTCTATTACCTTTTATTAAAAACCAAACTCTCAGATCCGTTGTGTTTTCAGCAACCCCTGTTGTTAAGTTCATTTGCTTTTGAAATTCTTTAAGCAATGTATCGTTTTCTTTTCTTTGATTTAATAAGAGATACTCATCATTTGAAACCCAGCAAAGTGTTAAGCCATTTTTCTCTGTTGCATTCTGAATTGATGGAAGCTTTTCTTCAATATTTTTTTTTATAACATTAAGGCTTTTTTTATCCCTATGATCTACTCGTATATTAAAGGATTTTATTGATCCAATTAAATAAACGTCTACAAATGTATCGCCCTTTATTCTATCCATCTTGTTTGGTACCCTCTGGGTCATAAAAATTAGGATCTACAATCTTTGCAAAGACAGACTCTTTGGACGAAATATCAAACTCTAAGGTTGACCCTTTTCTAGACCCACCATTCTCTATTAATCCAAGTGCTATTGATCTCTTTAAGGTGGGCGAGAAATAAGTAGAGGTCACGTGTCCAATAGCTTTACCATCTTCTACGGCATGACATCCATCCGGGAGAACTTTGTTTGTATCAAGGGTCAGTATGCCAACGAGCTGCTTTCTAACACTAGAATTTAAATGCGGCAGACTAAATGCTTTTTTTCCTATAAAGTCTTTTTTCTTTTTCGAAACAATCCACTCCATTCCCAAGTCGTGTGGAGTAACGGTACCATCTGTTTCATCTCCGACAACTATAAATCCCTTCTCAGCCCTTAGAATATGCAGTGCCTCAGTTCCGTAAGGTTGTACTTTGTATTTCTTTCCCGCCTTAATAAGCTTATTCCATAACTCTTCAGCTTGATTGGAATTAACCGCTAATTCGTAAGATAGTTCACCTGAGAAGGATATTCTGTAAATCCTTACCCATATATCATCGATGGTTGTTTCTATGAAGTTCATAAAAGGAAGTTTTTCTGCGGATAAATCAATCGACTTGAAGGTTTGTAAAAGCTCCTTAGATTTTGGTCCTGCAACTGCTATTTGTGAATATTGTTCGGTTAAATTGACAATGAATACCTTTAAGTGATGCCACTCTGTCTGAAGCCATTCCTCTAACCAGGCATACACTCTATCTGCACCCCCAGATGTTGTATGACATAAAAATGATTGATCATTGAGACGTGCTACCACACCATCATCAAAAACAAAACCCGCCTCATTACACATTAGACCATATCGACATTTTCCAGCTTTTAAAGTCGAAATCATATTGGTGTAAATTAAATCTAAGAATTGACCAGCATCAGGTCCTTTGACCAAAATTTTACCGAGAGTTGATGAGTCAAGAAGACCAACATTTTTTCTAACGCTTAAAACTTCCCGACTTAGTGTTTCCTCCAAACCTTCATTACCTTTGGGATATGCGTATGCTCTTCTCCAATCTGCTACGGGTTCCCATATTGCATTATTTAACAAATTCCATTTATCGATAGGAGTTTTTCTAACAGGCTTAAATAGCTTTTTTGCATACTGACCGGCAATTAATCCGAGTGGAATTGGTTTATATGGCGGTCTAAAAGTTGTGTGCCCAATTTTATCAACAGGTTTTCCCAAGCTTTGTGATAATACGTGAATGCCATTAATGTTTGATGTCTTACCTTGATCAGTTGCCATTCCTAAGGTGGTGTATCTTTTTGCATGTTCTACATTCTCAAACCCTTCTTGAACAGCAAGTTGCAAATCACTAACCTTCACATCATTTTGAAAATCAATATACATCCTTTTTTGTTTGTCTTTTGACGCCCCATGAGGAACTACAAAAGTTGGTTTTGTCTTTTTTTCTGGCTCTTTAGCAAATACATTTGTCTCAATATATCGTTTTGACTTGATCTTTAGGCGCGAGGCCAATTGATTGATTTTGCGTGGGACTTGGTCTTGGATATCGTAATTACTAAAGACGCCTGCACAAGCACCAAGAGCTAGCATATTGGTTTCACCTTCCCTACCTGTTGGCGTGTTTTCAGGATCAGGTTTATAAAACCCACATTCACCATCCCATAGAAGTTTACCTCCACAATGCGACCAAAGATTTACATTTGGCGTCCATCCACCAGACACCGCTATTGCATTACAGGGGATCAATTCTTCAATTGTACCTTCACCATTTACAGAACAAATACCTATGGCGGACACTTTTCTTTTACCCTCTACCTTACCGATGCATTTTCCAAATAGTATTCTAATACCTAAACCCTCAGCCTCTTTGGTGATTGGGTTCTCGGATGAAGCTCTTGCGTCTAGCACCACTGGTATATCGATGCCTCTGTGTTTGAGTTCAATCACAGTTTTATACGCATAGTCATTATTGGTTGTAAGTACTAACCGGTCACCTAATAAAACACCATATTTTTGTAAGTAATCGCGAACTGAAGCAGCCAACATTATCCCTGGCAAATCGTTATCTGGAAATACTATTGGTCTTTCAATAGCTCCAGTGCAAAGAATCATTGTTTTCGCTCGAATTTTCCATAGTGCTTTTTTGGTAGCTGTATTGCTTTGTTGATTTTCTTCATAAGCCAATACAAAACCATGGTCGAAAATACCAGTAACGGTGGTATTTAATTTAACAGAAATATCCTTGGACTTTTTCAAAATTCCTATATTCTTTTCATGAAACCTCTTGTATCGGTCTTTCTCCTCTAGTTTAGAATCCTCTAGGTACCTTCCACCAATCACACAATCTTTCTCACAAAGCATTATTGAAAGGCCTCTGTCTCTAAGTGCTTTAGCAGTCGTTATGCCTGCTAAGCCACCTCCGATTATTAGTACATCTGTATAGTGATAAATATGTTCATAATGCTCTTCATCATACTCTCTTGGTGCCTTTCCTAACCCGGATGCTCTTCTAATCATTGGCTCGAAGAGATACTTCCATGCTGCTCTTGGCCACATAAAAGTTTTATAGTAAAAGCCTGCAGCAAAGAACCTAGAGAATACATTATTAATTGAAAGAAAATCAAATCTTAACGATGGCCAGTGATTCTGCGAAGCAACATTCATATTTTGTTTTAGCTTTACCTCCGTGGCTCTGATATTCGGTTCGAAAGAAGGCCCTTCTCCTATGCCCATAAGAGCATTTGGTTCTTCTTCACCCACCGAGAAAATACCTCGTGGCCGATGGTACTTAAAGGATCTTGCCACGAACATTTCATTATTGGCTAGCAGAGCAGATGCAACAGTATCACCATAAAAACCCTTAAGATTTTTTCCATTAAATCTGAAATCAACTGTTTTTTCTCTGTTTATCCGAGAACCTTCCTGTGGCAGTCTAGAACTCATTTTACCCAACCCTTGAAATCAACTCTCGAACGCCGAATGGTTGCTAAAATAGATTTGGGTGGTTGCACCTCTTTGGCTGAATACGAGCCAAATACTTGATTGGTAAGGGTACATCTAGCTGTATGGAACCATTTTCCACAACCATAAACATGCCTCCAACGCTCAAAAATAATACCTTTATCATTTTTTCTTTCGTATAAATATTCATAGAAATCTTTATCACTTGAAGCGTGATCTCTTCTTATTAAGTGGGCTTGACCGCCACAACTCAACTCTGTTTCATCACAATCTCTTTGGCAAATAGGGCAAAATATATTTAACATTACTCTCCTTTAATGAGCCACTGCTGCCGCAGCGCTCTCATCTATTAATCTTCCTTCTGAAAACCTATCTATTGAAAATGGAGAGGCCAACTTTCCCGGTTGCTCATTATAAATCATTTCTGCCGTAGCCCAACCTGAACCTGGGATAGCTTTAAACCCCCCAGTTCCCCATCCACAATTTATATACAAACCATCAACAGGAGTTTTAGAAATTATCGGAGATCTATCGCCTGTCATATCTACTATTCCCCCCCATTGTCGCAGTTGTCGTAAACGACTTATTACCGGAAAAGTCTCTACCAAAGCACGCACTGTTTCTTCAATATGGAGAAAGCTTCCTCGTTGACTATAGTTATTATATCCATCGGCTCCACCGCCTATAACGAGCTCGCCTTTGTCAGACTGACTTAAATATCCATGTACCGTATTAGCCATAACAACACAATCTATTATAGGCTTTATTGGCTCCGACACCAATGCTTGGAGAGCCACTGACTCAATCGGCAATCTGAAGCCTGCTAAATCAGCCAGAACACTGGAATGACCTGCAGCTACAAAACAAACTTTTTTTGCTTTTATGTTTCCTTTGGTGGTTTCCACTCCCAAAATTTTCTCTCTTTTCTTTTTCACTCCAATTACCTCACACTGCTCTATAATGTCGATGCCAAAGTCAGAGCACTTTCTAGCATATCCCCAAGCCACAGCGTCATGGCGTGCTGTTCCGCCCCTGGGCTGCCATAGTGCTCCTAGCACTGGAAACCTTGGTCCATTGATATTAATAATTGGCACTAATTCTTTTACCTTCTCTGGAGTAACCATTTTGGTATCCACCCCACTAATTCTATTTGCATGCGATGTTCTCTTCATCGCTCTCAATTCATGCTCTGTCTGGCACAACATTAAAACGCCTCTAGGGCTAAACATGATATTATAATTGAGATCTTGTGAAAGCGTCTCATAAAGAAATCGAGACTTTTCATAAATCCCGATGGAGCTTTCTTGCAAATAGTTGGAACGGATTATAGTAGTATTACGCCCCGTATTTCCACCACCAATCCAACCTTTTTCTATCACAGCAATATCCGTTATATTAAAATTCTTAGCCAAATAATAAGCCGTTGCGAGCCCATGGCCTCCACCACCCACGATTATTATCTGATATTCCTTCTTGGGCTGTCGTTTTGTCCAAGCCTTTTCCCAACCCAGATTATCTCTAAAGGCTTCTGTAAAAATGGAAGAAAGAGAGTATCTTTTCAAATTTTGTTTCCCCTAAATAACCCTTGTTTGGCTAGTACAAAAAATATATACCAATGACTACGTTTCCCTCAGAACTACGCCCTGGACAAGAAATAGATATGTACTTTTCAATTCTACTATTTGTTATAATCCTTACAAGCTTGTTTTTATCCTTTAGATACTTTATTTCTATATCGCACGTAGCTAATAAAAATCAAAAAAATCTATCTTCTTCGGAAACAATAATCAATAAACGCTTCGTATTTTCCATGCTAAGTTTTATTTTTCTCACTGTTTTACTTTATTCTAGTTTGGGAAGACCTGATCTCCTTCAACCGCAATTACAGCAAAAAAAATTAGAACTTCCCTATATGCAAAGCCTTCAGCTTAAAGAAGATGCGGGTGGGAATGCAGAACTGCTTTCATTATATAAAAAACTTAAGATGACACTGGTAAAAAGACCAAACGACATACCTGGGTACAGTTTATTGGTAAAAACCTGCCTTAGTTTGAATAAATACTCAGAAGCACGTATAGCACAAGAAAAAGTACTATCTTTGAAAAGTAAGTCCTCAAATTTAGATGATTATATCCTCTTATTGGATACATACTTTATTGCAGCTGGGGGAAGATTCTCAATAGAGGCATCAAAAATTTTAAATAGAATGAAAAATGAATATGCTTTGAGTGAAAATATTCACTTTTTTACAGCCTTGGAGCACATAGAGCGAAAAGAGTATCAGTCTGCTATAAGTGTTTATAAAAAACTTAAAAATAAAAATACGCTTAAAAAAGAAAAGTTAATATTATTAAAGAATAAACTTGAAAACTTGGGCCTTCCGATTTAGTGAAAAAAATAGAATGATTAGGGAAAATTTAAATGAATTTTTTAATGACACAAAAAGAGTTGGCCCTTTTCTAGGCATTGACTTAGGAGAAAAAAGGGTTGGCTTGTCTATATCAGACAGAACCCAAAGTATAGCGTCAAACTATGCTACTCTTCAAAAGAAAAAATTTTCCGTTTTTTCTTTAGACCTTAAGTCAATTATTGATAAAGAAATCGTTTGCGGAATAGTAATTGGGTTGCCTTTAAATATGGACGGATCAGAGGGGCCAAAATGTCAATCTGCCCGTGATTTTGCTAAAAACTTTTCTAACATTGTCGACCTTCCCATAACATTTTGGGATGAAAGGCTAACAACGGTTGCTGCGGAAAGATCTCTTTTGTCGGCCGATTTATCACGAAAAAAAAGACGGCAAGTGATTGACACAGTTGCCGCTGTTTTGATTTTACAAAATTTACTGGATCGTTTAAAAAACATGGATCTAAGAATGAATGAAAACTGACGTCAGCTAATTGAAGATAAAAATGGACTGCTCCATTAACAATAGATCGGAACCAAGTTAGAAAGCCTCTCTAATTTTTCCGAATCTGTTGTTTCATTGCAGAATAAAACACGTTTGAACTCCTTTGAGTTCGCTCGGCCTTTAAATGCGCCCTTCAAATGTTTTAAAATTCCTTTTATCGCTGTCCCTTCAGATTTTTCTCGATTACAATACTCAATCATACTCCTAATGACATCTTTCATACTTTTGACCTTTTCCTTTTGATCAAAAATTTCATTGTCTACATTCAATAATATTGATGGATTTTGATACGCTTCTCTACCAATCATTACACCTGCAACTCGATTTTTCACACAAGATTTCATCTCTTTTAAGTCAGTTAACCCTCCATTTAAAATGATATCAAGTCCTGGAAAATTTTTTTGCATTTCATAAACTAAAGGATATTGGAGCGGAGGTATTATTCTATTGTCTTTCGGGGACAGACCTTGAAGTAGCGCTTTCCTAGCGTGTATAATAAACACGCTGCAACCTGAGTTTGCCACCTTTGTTATAAATTCAGGTAGTACTTCATCAGGCCTCTGATCATCTACTCCAATTCTTGACTTTACGGTTACTGGAATTTTTCCTGCAGAGCGTTTCATTGCTTCTACACAAGATCTAACTAAATCAATTTTTTTCATGAGTGCTGCTCCGAAGTTTCCAGATTTTACTCTAGATGACGGGCATCCAACATTTAGGTTAATCTCATCATATCCAAAGTCCACGGCTATCTTAGTGGCTTCAGACAAAAGCTTTGGATCATTTCCTCCTAGTTGTAGAGCGACAGGATGCTCAATAGGATTAAACTTCAAAAACCTTTCTCTTTCACCAAAAATAATTGCTCTGTCAACAATCATTTCAGTATATAACAAGGCGTGTTGCGACAATTGTCTGTGGAAGTATCTACAGTGCCTATCAGTGCAATCCATCATAGGTGCAACGCTTAGTAGTCTATTTAAGCTATCCAACCAACTTCTCTTCACTGCTAGCAAAAGTCTCGTTGCTTAATGCATCTCCAAAAGCTGAAAATAACTTCACTGAATTCTCATCTCTCGAAGCCTGCCACTCAGGATGCCATTGCACAGCCAGACAAAATCCCTTTGACCCAGCAATTGATATAGCTTCTGGTGTGCCATCAGGTGCATAGCCATCTATTGATACCCTCTGTCCTGGTTGGTCGATGCCCTGTCCGTGTAGAGAGTTGACATTAATCTCTTTTTTACAAAATATCTTCTCGAAGATACTACCAGGCAAAAAAGTTACCTTATGTCTAAGTGCAAATTTCTGTTCCAAAGTGCCATCAGGTGGCATTCTGTGGTTCATCCTGCCGGGTAAATCACGTATTTCAGGATGCAAAGAGCCTCCAAAGGCTACATTAAACTCTTGAAAGCCTCTACATATACCTAAAATAGGTTTTCCAATCCTCTCACATGCCTTTATTAGAGGAATTACAACTTGATCTCTTCCCACATCAAATTCCCCATGCTCTTTAGTTGCTTTTTGTCCGTAAAATTTTGGATGAACATTTGGCCGCCCGCCCGTAAATATAAAGCCATCACATATGTCGATGAGTTCTTCAGTGGTTGCGTTTTTCGGCACCCCTGGCACTACAAGCGAAATTGCGTTGCAGATTTCCATAATTGGCTCGATATTCATTAAACCCGTTGTTTGAGCTGGATAGGTGTCATTGATTAAGTGCGAGTTTCCTATTATGCCTACAACTGGCTTCAATATATTCTCCAAAGCATCATTCGAATAGCTAAATAGCTATATTTTTTAATAAATCCTGTTATCTATTAAAACATATTGTTGGATAAGTCAAAGTCGACATAAAGGAGGCATGGTGGCTGAAGTTAAATATACATTACTTAAAGACTACGTTCCCCCTATTTATAGACAGCAGTCTGTTTCACTAGAATTTTTCTTAGACCCTAAAAAAACAGTCCTTAAGTCTAAGATTCACTTTTCACAAAATGATGATGACAAACCAACAGATTTAATACTGCAAGGAGAAAATATTCAATTGCGTTATCTGAAAATAGATGGAAAGCAGATTGTGCTAGATCATCTTACTTTAATGAAGCACAAATTAGTTATTCCCAAAAAATTTCTTGGTCCAAGAGACTTTCAGGTTGAGATGGAAAATATTCTTAATCCATCAATTAATAAAACCCTGGAGGGACTATATTTGTCTGAGGGCATTTTCGTAACGCAATGTGAGCCCGAGGGATTTAGAAAGATATGCTATTCTCTTGATCGCCCAGATGTTCTTTCTACTTACACAGTAAGAATACATGGATCATTTGCTCACATGTTATCCAACGGAAACCCGATAACAATTTCAAATAATTACTCTGAGTGGTACGATCCATTTCCAAAACCCAGCTATCTTTTTGCGCTGGTGGCAGGTGATCTAAGGTTTGATGAAGAAACTTTTACAACTTTATCTGGCAAATTGGTAACAATAAAAATTTTTTACCAAAAAGAGCACGTTGGCAAAGCAAAGCATGCACTTAATTGTATTAAAAAAGCAATGGCGTGGGATGAAATTAATTATGGACGTGAATATGATCTCGATGTCTTTAATATAGTGGCTGTCGATGACTTTAATGCAGGAGCAATGGAAAATAAAGGCCTTAATATTTTCAATTCCAAATACATACTTAATGATGACGATACTTCTACAGACTCAGATTATGCTCTTACAGAAGCGATCATAGCACATGAATATTTCCATAACTGGACTGGGAATAGGGTAACCTGTCGTGATTGGTTCCAACTATGTTTGAAAGAGGGGCTTACTGTTTTTCGCGAACAGGAATACATAGAAGACCAATTAGAGAAAGAAATCTCTCGTATAAATCAAACAGATTTCCTTATAAAAAACCAGTTTAAAGAGGACGCAGGACCACTTTCGCATCCTGCTAGACCAACGAGGTACGTTGAAATTAATAATTTTTACACGTCTACAGTTTACGAAAAAAGTGCGGAAATTATAAGAATGCTCAAAAAAATTATTGGAAAAGAAAAGTTTTTACAAGGAATGGATCAGTTTTTTAAAAATCAAGATGGGTGCGCATGTACGCTGGAAGATTTTCAAAGAGATTTTGAACTCGCTTTAAACAAAAATTTGGAAAAATTTTTTAAATGGTTCCATGAGCCAGGAACACCAAAGTTAGTTGTTTCTGAAAAATTTGTTGGCAAAAATTACAAAGTGACATTCAGACAAGAAAAACCGATAAATCAAAGAAAATATTCAAATAAAGTCATTCCAATAACTTACAAGATTTTAGACAGTAAGGGTCAATTTTTACAATCAGAGAAAACGCTCGTACTTGATGAAAAAACATCCTCAATTGAATTAAAGAACCTAAGTAAAAAACCAACCATTTCTCTATTGAATTCCTTTTCAGCCCCAATAATAGTTGAATTTAAACAATCGATTGATGATTTATTTTCTATTTTGGAGTTTGAAACAGATTTCACGAGCGTGTGGATGACCAAAAAGAGGCTCGACTATATAGCTTTGGAAAAAATAGCTTCTGACCAACCCAATGTAGAAAATGTTATCTCTAGAATTTATAAGATTCTTATAAATAAAATGGGTACCCGTTCACTACTTGCAAAACTTCTAGAACCACTCAATGATAATGAGTACTTCTCTAGATTATTAGAAACAACCACACCCGATCCAAAAGCCATACAAACAGACCTTCGTAAATACAAAGATTTATATAAGAGGTACTTTAAAGAGTTTTCCATAACATACTTTAAAAGTTTTATAGACAATAGACAATATCTGACAGAAAACTCAAATTACCAGGAAAGACTGTTAGCATGTGCTTTAATATTTTTGAATAGAGGTACAAATTTCCTTGATGACTCTCTAGATATTATTTTTAATACCTCAAATAATATGAGCTTAAAGGTTTCGTGCCTCATAAATTACATCGGCAGAAACGATAAAAAAGAAAATATTAAAACATTCTATCTAAAATATGGGAAAAACAAGGTCCTATTGAATAAGTGGTTTGCCACCCAAATACAATATTCAACTCCTAAATTGGCTTTGTATCGACTCCGCGAACTGACAATCCACAGAGACTTTAACATGTTTAACCCCAATAACTTCCATAGCGTAATAGGAACTTTTGCAAAAAGAAATTTTCATGCTTTCCATCAAAGAGATGGGTGTGGCTATAAGGAGATTGCAGATTGGATAAAAAAAATTGATCCAGAAAATCCCCAAATTGCTGCAAGTACTACTAAGGCTTTTGAGCAAATCAAATTCTTACCCAACATTTACAGGACGAAAGCGAAAGCTTCTTTAAATGCTCTTTCCAATGGCAATAACCTCTCTAAAGACACTTCTGAAATACTTAACAAGATTGAGGCGTCTTTATGATATTTTTTATTGATTATAGGAACAGGTTTAGATACTGATTGCGTAGAAAAGCGAAGAAGAAAAATGAACATAGAAAAGTCACACTTAATAAAAGGAGCGAAGAGCGATTTTGTCTTCGTCATTGGTTTAGAAGTTCATGCTCAAGTAAAATCGAAATCCAAACTTTTCTCATGCGCTTCAACAGAATTTGGGGCTGAACCAAACACCAACGTAAGCTTTATCGACGCTGGGATGCCCGGAATGCTACCTGTTGTAAATTCGTTTTGCGTTGAACAAGCGGTGAAAACAGGTCTAGGAATAAACGCAGATATTAATCTCATTTCAAGATTTGATAGAAAAAACTACTTTTATCCTGATTTACCACAAGGTTACCAAATTAGCCAGTTATACGAACCTATTGTTGGGAAAGGAAAAATATCGATTCAAACCGAAGAGAAATTACAAAAAGAGGTAGTTATAGAAAGAATACACCTCGAACAGGATGCGGGAAAGTCTATACATGACATGGATCCAACCACAAGTTTTGTTGATTTGAATAGAACCGGTATTGCGCTAATGGAAATTGTTTCCAAACCAGAAATCAACAGTCCATTCGAAGCTGTAGAATATATAAAAAACTTAAGATTAATAATGAGGTATCTTGAAACATGTGACGGCAATATGCAAGAGGGGTCCTTGAGAGCAGACGTAAATGTTTCAGTTTGTGAGATCAACACTTTTAAAAAATTTATGGAAACGGGTGATTATGACTTACTTGGGACAAGGTGCGAGATAAAGAATATGAATTCATTGAAATTTATACAACAAGCCATAAATTTTGAAGCTCGTAGACAAATAAAACTTATAGAGGCTGGAAAAAAAGTTGATCAGGAAACGCGCCTGTATGACCCAAGTAGGAATGAAACCCGTCCTTTAAGGAGTAAAGAAGATGCACATGATTACCGTTATTTTCCATGTCCCGACTTACTAAAACTTGTTTTAGACAAAGAGTGGGTTGATAAAATTAGAGCTGATCTACCAGAGTTACCTGACCAGAAGCGGTTAAGATTTATTGACGACTTTAATATTACGCCCTATGACTCGGAGGTTATAATTGGAGAGCAGTTAACAGCAGAGTTTTTTGAAGCTATAGCTACAAATACGGATGGGAAAATAGCAGCAAACTTACTTATTAATGAATTATTCGGTCGACTGAATAAGGATAACTTATCTTTCAACGAAAATCCAACTACTGTTGAACAGATTAGAGAACTAATAAATCTCATAAAGTCAGATCAAATCTCTAGTAAAGGAGCTAAAGAGATTTTTGATCACATTTGGACTTCTGGTGGCAATCCTATTGAGCTAGTGGATACGTTGGGGCTTCGTCAAGTGCAAGACACAAGTCTAATCGAGCAAATAGTTGATGATGTTATTAAAGAAAATCCGTCCCAGGTGGATAAAGTCAAAAGCAATCCAAAACTGATTGGATGGTTTGTTGGACAAGTAATGAAGAAATCTCAGGGAAAAGCAGACCCAAAAATCATTAATAAAATTATTAATGAAAAACTTAAGTGATCAAGAACATCGCATTGAGAAATATCAGACCGGAGCTTATTTGTTCTCTTCTAGGATTTGAGTTTTACTTATAGTTATAAAACAACGAGACGCAATTATGCTTTGTGTAATTAGTGATGAACGGTAGTAGTTTTCCATTTTATTGAAATTTTATTGATAGTGCGTGAATATTTTGCATAATGTTAGAACCTAAAGCCTTATGAATAGCTCTTTCTCGAGATACCCTAGACATTTTTTCAAAGATTTTTGCACTGATTACTACTTTAAAGTGAGTTTGTATTCCCTCCTTAAAACCAACATGACCACGATGCAACTCACTCTCATCAACAACCTCCAAAAAGGTAGGTTGAAAACATTCGTACAGCGTTTGCTCTATTATGTTCACGTAATTCATATATTTTATCTAAAAGTTTAAATTTTTTCTTGGTAATTTATATAATGGCACTATTGTATATACTTCCATATTTGTAACAGAAAATCGAGATGCAAAACAAATCTTTCCTTGATTATGACATATCCGTATCCGCAGATAAGAAGAGGCGATCAAAAAGAACTTCCGCTTCTGGAGGGTTTGAGTCATCTTTAAGAACGTGTGAAGTTGAAGGGTGCTCTGAAGAAGCAAAGTACAGAGCTCCTAAATCCCCAAAAGATTTAGAAAATTTCCATTGGTTTTGCCTAAAGCATGTTAAAGAGTACAACACTAGGTGGAACTTCTTTAAAAATCACTCAGAAGAAGAATTTGAGAAAGAGGTTAATCTATCAAAAACTTGGGGCAGAAAGACAAAGCCATTTGGATCCAAGTCATCTGCAAATAAACCTCACTCTGATGGAAACTCTAGACTGCGGTTTGGAATTGATGACCCATATGGTTTTATTGATAGTTTGGGGAACAAAGACACTAATTCATTAGGTGCTAAAAAAAGACTTAATCATTCGGAGCAAAAAGCACTATCAATACTGGGAGCAACTGATGCCATGACTAAAGACGAGATAAGAAAACTATATAAAATTCTGATTAAAGATTTGCATCCCGATACAAATGATGGGAAAAGAGATGATGAGGAAAGAATGACAGAGGTAGTTTGGGCATGGGATCAAATAAGAAACAGTAAACAATTTGACGTTTGAATAACTGCCTAAATTAAAATGATATTGAGATAAGGATTTGTAATGAAAGAAGAGAATATTCCAAAGAAAAAAGTTGATGTATCTGAAGTATTTGGAATAGAGACCAAAATGGAGGTTTTTGCTTTTGAAACTCCGACAGAGAGAGTGCCTGAAGTGGAGAAGTCATATGTATTTGATAATGACACCACCTTATCAATTCTGGCAGGATTCTCAAAAAACAGAAGAGTAATGATACAAGGATATCATGGTACGGGAAAGTCTACCCATATTGAGCAAGTTGCAGCTAGATTAAACTGGCCTTGTGTTCGCGTTAATCTCGATAGCCATATTAGTCGTATTGACCTTATTGGGAAAGATGCAATTAAGCTTAGAGAAGGAAAGCAAATAACTGAATTTCAAGAGGGCATTCTTCCATGGGCTTTGAGAAATCCATCTGCTCTAGTTTTTGACGAATATGATGCAGGTAGACCTGATGTCATGTTTGTTATACAAAGAGTATTAGAAACCGAGGGTAAATTAACCCTGTTAGATCAAAATGAAGTGATAACACCGCATCCTTTCTTTAGACTATTTGCTACTGCCAACACGGTTGGCCTAGGTGATACTACGGGCCTCTACCACGGAACCCAACAGATAAATCAAGGTCAAATGGATCGCTGGTCTTTAGTGGTTACACTCAACTATCTTAAAAATGAAGTAGAGGAAGAGATAATAATTGCTAATTGTCCAGAATATGGCAGTGATGATGGACGAGTTGATATTAAAAAGATGGTACTAGTTGCTGAACTAACACGAAAAGCATTTATAGTAGGTGACATATCAACAGTAATGTCACCTAGAACAGTTATAGCCTGGGCTCAAAATAATCTAATTTTCAATGATATAGCTTTTGCTTTCAGAATGAGTTTTTTAAACAAGTGTGACGAATTAGAGAGATCAACCGTTTCTGAATTCTTCCAACGTTGTTTTGACATTGAACTACCGGAGAGCATATTGTTGAAGGCTGCCTCCGAATAAGATGAACAAAGAAAAAAAATCTGAGGCAACTGATGACATCAAAAAATCAATATCCGAGACGACGAGAGCTATTTCTGGAAAAGACACACTTAAGATAAAATTTTCTGCAGACCCAAGTGGCGATTATGGTGAAGTAGTTAAGCTTCCTCAGATTAGTAAAGAGCCAACGGAGTCAGAAATTTTGAAAGTCAGAGGTGTAGCGGACTCTTTGGCTTTACAAGCGAGATACAAAGATGAAGAAACATTTTCAAAATATGATCCATCAGGTGAACAAGCAAGAGAGATATACCAAGAGCTAGAAATAGCAAGGTGTGAGCTACTCGGGGAAAGGTATTATCCTGGTTCAAAGAGGAACATTTGGCAAAAAACAAAAGTAGAAGCTTCAGACTACTCAAATAAAAGCTCTATTGCAGTTCAGGAGGAAAATATTTCGCAATTAGCAAGATATTTTATAAAACGTCAACTATCTGAAATAGATTTGCCTTCTGAAGCGTCTCAACTTTTGGATACAAAAGAAATATTTATGGATTTAACTAGTTCCCCAGAATTTAATAAAACTGAAGATATTTTTGATCAAGAGAAATTTGCTATCCTAAGCCGAAAATTAATTGAAAGGCTTGGATATGGCGAACAGCTAGGTGAAATAGACGATTTAGATAGTGATGCAGACGAAAATAATCAAGACGAAGTAGAACAAGAAGATGAGGGACAGGGATCAGACAATGAGGAAGATGATAGTACAGATAACAATGATCAAGATGATGGGGATTCACATCAAAGTACCAGTGCTGATGCAGATATAGAAGATAGTCAAGTTGAAGAATCTATTGAAGGTGAAGACCAAAGTCAAACTCAAATTACTCAAAATACTCAGGGTAACCAAAGCACCGAAACATTTTATCAAATATTTGATGCAACTAGCGATCAGGAAGTAAATGCCAATAAACTAGCGGATATAAATGAATTAGAAAAATTGAGAGAATACTTAGATCAGCAGCTAGATAGCCTAAAGGGCGCGGTGTCTCGCCTAGCAAACAAACTTCAGAGAAGGCTGCAGGCCAAACAAAATAGAACTTGGAAATTTGACCTTGAGGAAGGCTTATTAGATGCTGCAAAGCTATCACGAGTAGTATTGAATCCAACTACACCTTTAAGCTTTAAACAAGAGAGTAGTACAAATTTTAAGGATACTGTAGTTTCTTTATTGATTGATAATTCAGGATCAATGCGGGGCAGACCAATATCTATTGCAGCAATATCTACAGAAATACTGGCTAAGACTTTAGAAAGATGTAATGTTAAATGTGAAATACTAGGATTTACAACCAAGGCATGGAAAGGAGGGCATTCGAGGGAGAAATGGTTATCAGAGGGGCGACCGAAGAACCCAGGTCGACTTAATGACCTCAGACATATTGTATACAAAAATGCTGATGAGCCTTGGAGAAGAGCAAAGTTAAATCTAGGTTTGATGATGAAAGAAGGACTTTTAAAAGAAAATATTGATGGGGAAGCATTGGAATGGGCTCACAAGAGACTAGTTAAGAGAGAAGAAAATCGAAAAATCCTGTTAGTTATATCTGATGGAGCACCGGTTGATGACTCAACTCTTTCTGTAAATCCTGCCAACTATCTAGAGAAACACCTCAGACATATTATTAACAAAATAGAAACGACCAATAGAGTGCAGCTACTTGCTATTGGCATTGGACATGACGTAACAAGATACTATAAAAAAGCTGTTACGATTACAGATGCTGAACAACTTGCCGGCGCCATGACAGAGCAATTGGCTGACTTATTTGAAGAACAAAAAACCAATGTAGGAAATTCCTGAGTGTTTACTCAAAAAAAGCATAAACATAATCAAAAAGAATTATCTATCAGAGAAAGACTTGCTCTTCTCAGAAAAAAACTCAAAGAGCATAAGGTCGATGCTTTTTTGGTTCCTCATAATGATATGTATTTTAATGAAATTACGGCACCCCATCACAAGCGTTTAGAATGGATCACAGGTTTTACTGGGTCTGCAGGATTTGCAATAATATTTAAAAGCTCAGCTATCATATTTACAGATGGTAGATACAGCATTCAAATCCAACAGGAGGTTAATCAATCTTATTTTGAAATTGAAAACATTACTCAAAACAAACCATTTTCTTGGTTAAAAAAAAATGTAAAAAAAAATATAACAATAGGGTTTGACCCTTGGCTGCACTCCATTAAGGAGGTCGAAACGCAAAGCGAGGCTCTCCGAAAATTTATAACACTAAAAGCAGTTAATAATTTAATAGATGAAATTTGGATCAAAAAACCAGCTGAAATTTTAGAGAAACCCTTTTTAAGGGCATCCAGGCTCTCTGGAGAAAATACGACAAAGAAAATCAAAAAAATACAGAAGAAACTCAGCCTAAATAAAGAACAGGGTTTTATACTTACCTGCTCTGACTCCATTTGCTGGCTTACAAATATAAGAGGAGAAGATGTTCCAAACTCACCATTAATGAACTGCTATGCAATAGTGCACCAAGATCATGTTTGTATTTACTCAATGAAGAACAGCTACAGAGATAATGCCATCGAACTTAGAAAAAATGTGACATTGAAACATTTTAATGTTTTTTTTGCAGATATTAAAAAATTAAAGAAGGTTTTATTTGAACCGTCTAGCACCCCTTTTATTCTAAGAAATAAAATCAAAAGACGTAGTATAAAATCCGAGGAATCGTGCAATCCAGTGTCTTTATTTAAGGCTATAAAAAACCCAACTGAATTAAAAGGCTCTGCTAAAAGCCATGAAAAAGATGGAGTAGCCTTACTAAGATTTCTAAGATGGTTTAAAAGTACGAAAACTAACAGTCTTGATGAAATTACCCTTGTAAAGAAACTTGAAAAAATAAGAAAGCTTGAGTGCTCTTTTTATTACAACTCTTTTGATACTATAAGTGCAGCAGGATCTAACGCTGCTATTACTCATTATAGAGTGTCAACTAAGAGTAATAGAAAAATAAATACTTCGGAACTAATTTTGGTTGATAGTGGCGGGCAATATATTGAGGGGACAACAGATGTTACCCGAACTTTAATTAAGGGACGAGCTTCCACGGAACAGAAGTTCCTTTACACAAAAGTATTACAGGGCCTCATTTGCTTAAGTAAACTCAAATGGCCTGAAGGATTGACAGGAAAGGAATTAGATCCGTTAGCTAGATACTTTTTATGGGAACACAATTTAGATTATGATCATGGTACTGGACATGGGGTAGGAGTATTTTCAAATGTGCATGAAGGTCCTCAAGGAATTACAAGACTTAATTCGGTTCTATTAAAACCTGGGATGATTTTGAGCATTGAACCGGGAGTCTATTTGCAAGGCAAATTAGGAATAAGATTAGAAAACCTTGTGTACATTAAAATGAATAGTGAATACTCTGGGGGGAACAGAAAATTTTTAGAATTTGAGCCATTAACCCTCGTTCCATTCGAGAAAAATCTTATTGAAAAAAAGTTGCTTAGCATTGACGAGTTACGGTGGCTTAATTTGTATCACCACAATGTCTACAAAAAACTATGTCCTTTTTTAAGTGGCTCAGAGAAAAAATGGCTTAAAGACCTATGTAAGCTTTTATAGCTTATTTTTGTAATGTGATTTTCCTCCCTATAACTGTAGGTATCTTATCCTTATCCAAAGATGATTTAAAAACATTAAATAGTTCCAATACTCGACCTGGATACTGTTTAACTTTACGTGCGCTTAGGTCCATGTTCATCAACACCGTTTCAAAAATAGCTGATAACTCTGCCGACTTATCTTTTCTCATCTCACCAAAGACATGCACTCTTTTGGTATCAAATTCTAAAATACTGATATCAACAAAAAAGCTTTCACCTTCCAATAGCTCGCTATAATAATTGTAGCTAGCTTTTAGCGCGAACGGGCCTTCACTATTTTTTTCTACAAATGAAGGTCCAATGTTAAGAACATCTTCAAAAAAGAAATCTAAAGCCTTGTCAAAAGCTAGAGTGTAATAGGCCACGTTCATATGACCGTTGTAGTCTATCCATTCACTAAGGACAGTTTGATTTCTGGTTCTGTATGGCGATCTTAAAGTATTATCGGCTTGATTTTGGGACATCATTTATATTTTATTTTATATTTTTAACTGTTACAGTTATTCTTTATTTGAGAGACCAAACATGTCAATTGAAAATGCTATAAGAGAGTTAAAAACTTTAATGGGAGATCGCATCTGCATTTCAGCATCTGAAAGAAAGCAGTATGGCCAAAACGAAACCTATTACAAGGAAATGCTCCCAGACGCTGTTTGTTATCCAAAAGAAGAAAAAGAAGTGTCTGAAATCTTGGAAATATGCAACAAACATAAATGTCCAGTTATACCTTGGGGTACAGGAACTAGCCTTGAGGGAAATTCAATCCCTATAAATGGTGGAATAACTTTATCCTTTGAGAATATGAAAAATATCTTAAATGTAAATCCAGATGATATGGATGTTACAGTACAGCCCGGAATTACAAGAGAAGAGCTTAATATCAACTTGAAAGAATTTGGCTTATTTTTTCCTGTAGACCCAGGAGCCAACGCGTCAATTGGAGGTATGGCAGCTACACGAGCTTCAGGTACAACAGCTGTTAGATATGGTACTATGAAAGAAAATGTGATCGGTCTAAAGGTTGTAATGTCGGATGGCAGAATCATAAAAACTGGCTCTAGAGCAAGAAAGTCTTCAGCTGGTTATGACCTCACGAAGCTAATAGTTGGATCGGAGGGAACACTAGGCGTAATAACAGAATTAACTTTACGGCTGCAAGGTATACCAGAGGAGATAGCATCTGCAATTTGTTCATTTCCAGATACATCTAGTGCAGTAAGGACTATAATTGAAACAATTCAACTTGGGATACCAATTGCAAGATCAGAACTTATGGATTCGACCTCCATCGAAGCTGTAAACGAATACTCAAAACTCGACTTACCAATAAAAGAACACTTATTTTTTGAATTTCATGGCAGCACAACTTCGGTAATGGAACAATCTGAAACCGTACAACAAATTGCGGCTGAGAATGGTGGCAGCGATTTTCAATGGAGCACTGCAACTGAAGATAGAAACAAGCTTTGGAAGGCGAGGCACAACTATTATTATGCAATTAAAGCCAAAAACCCTAACCACACATTTTTAGTGACCGATATTTGTGTGCCAATATCAAACTTAGCAGCAATGATAGATCAAACAGCTAAAGAGATGAAATCAAGGGGAATATCCCCCACTATAATGGGACATGTAGGTGATGGAAATTTTCACTCTGGAATTATGGTTAGACCTAACAATGATGATGATATAGATATGGCTAAAGATCTCACTAGGCGAATAGTAGAACGTGCCTTAGAATTGGAAGGTACATGCACTGGAGAGCATGGGGTCGGAATAGGTAAAATTGAGTTCATGGAAAAAGAGCATGGCGAGGCTTACCAGGTAATGTCTTCGATAAAAAGAACATTTGATCCAAATGGGATACTAAATCCTGGTAAGGTTGTAAAAATTAACTAGTTTCTTTACTTGAATTTCTCAATTTGGCTGCTGCGGCCATAGCTTCAGAGGTTACCAATTCTCCCGATAGCATTCTTGCTATTTCCCTAATAGTCTTTTCTTCATTCAGGCTAACGACTGTTGTAATTGTTAACGTGTTGGAGTTAGTTTTCTCTACCTTAAGATGGTTATCAGAATAAGCTGCAACTTGAGGAGAATGGGTGACAACTAATACCTGTTCATGTTTAGATACTTCGAGCAATCTTTTTCCAATTGCTGACGCTGTAGCTCCACCGACGCCTCTGTCAATCTCATCGAAGATTTGCGTTTTATTATTATTATTTTCTCCCAAAAAGCATAGCTTTGCAGCAAGAAGAAATCTTGATAACTCTCCACCAGAAGCAATTTTATTAAGCGGCTTAAAGCCAGAGCCTGGATTAATTTCAGTAGTAAAGCAAACATAATCAAATCCAAATCTAGACTCTTTATCCACTCTTATATCTGTTTTAAACCTAGCTGACTCCAGCCTTAAAGGCTTCAATTCTTTTTCTATCTTTTTATCCAAAATAGAGGCAAATTTTTGTCTTTCGTTTGATAGAAAAATTGTTTCTCGCTTAAACTGTTCCTCTCTAAATTTGACCTCCTTCTCTATTTCATTTATTTTTTCATCAACTCCTTTAATACTAATTAAATCCTCCTCCAGTGAACTTTTCAGATTAAAGATTTGGTCCAACTCAACATTGTGTGCCCTACATATTCTCTTTATTGAATGGTACCGATCTTCTATTTCAATAAGCTGCCTTTCACTATGAAGACTTGCTTCTCTGAGTTGTTCTAAATTATCACAAGCTTGCGAAAAGTGTTCTAATGCAACATAAAACTCTTCGATTGGCAAATTAAATTTGGGGTCTACTTTTTTTTGTAATCTTTCAAGCGATTTTACGGCACCTAAAATGCTCTCTTCCACGAGCTCCCGATTCAAATTTTGAAAAGCATCGATGATACCAGAGCTATTTCGACTCACTTTTTTCAACTCGTCTCTACGTGACTCAATACTCTCCAATTCGCTATCATGTAGTTCCAGCTCAGTAATTTCTTTAATTGATCTTTCCAGAAAGTCTGTATTTTCTACCAGATCTTTTCTTTTATACTCGGTACCTAGAAGTTTTTTTAATTTTCCAATTTCAGTCCATGACTTCTCAACATTATTTACAATTTGCTGTAAATTACCAAAGGAGTCCAGCAATCCTCTATGAGTTTTTACGTTTAATAACCCTTGCTCCTCGAACTGACCATTTAAATCTAGTATTAGGTTGCCTAGTTCTCGAACCATTTCGACTGAACAGGGAACGTCATTAACAAAAGCTCTTCGCTTGCTATTGGCACCTATGCTCTGTCTCAATATTATGTTATCGCTTAATGAAAAACCTTTTTCAGCCAGAAATTGACTTGCTAAGCCCTCTTTATCTAATTGGAACTCTCCGATAAGAGCTCCGGTATCGCCAAAATTTCCAAGCTCAATCCTTGTATTTTTTTTGCCAAAAAGATATCCCAAGCAATCCAAAAGAATTGATTTACCAGCACCTGTCTCACCGGTAAGTACGTTTAGACCTGAGGTAAATTCCAGTTCCAGATCATCAATTAAAAAAATATTTTGTACAAATAGTTTTTTTATCAAGCTAATTCAGTCCTGACTTATCAATTAAGCTATCTGCCTCACCGGTCCAGCTACTGTCTGGGAACTTTTTTCTCATATATTCTCTTTCCGATAGTGCCTCTCTAAATAGACCAACCACTAAAAAGCTTTCAATTAGTCTGTAGGACACTTCGGGTAAAAACTTTGAAACTTTGGTGCTTTTCTTTATTTTTTTTAATCTTTTCATAGCGGCGGTTGGGTTATTTCTCTTTAAATAATATCTACCAACATTTAGCTGCTGCCCCACTAAGAATTCTCTTGCGGTGAAAATGTTTCTCTGTACTTCTTTTTTAAAACTACTTTTGGGGTATAAACTTTGGAAAGCAGTAAAACTTGCTATACAATCTCGTGCGGCTGCTTGATCTCTTTCAATAATATCTATCTCATCACAAAAACTCTTTGATCTAAAAAATAGTACTTTTTGAGCTTTAGTGCTTTCAGGATAGAGACTTAAAAACTTGCTCGCGGCTATCCGTGAGTCTTCAAACTTTTTCGCTCGATAATAGGCCTCTACAGCTTTACTTAATCCTAGCTCGTCTTCTACTGTATATGGAAAATACCTGTTAACCTCAAAGTAGTAGTCCCCAGCCCGTTCGAAATAGCCTTTTTCATATGCTTCATCCCCAAGTTTGATTATCTCTGCAGGAGAATTGCTTTCATTAATCTCGCTGGGTAACTTGTTAGTGCAACCTAGCAGTAGAAAAAGCACCCCGTACCTAAAGAAAATTTTTAACAAAGCTGACAAATGAAGCATTCCTCTTTCTAACTTCTATATCGAGCAAAAGTCAAGATTAGTAGTTAAAAATTCAAAAAGTCTCTATTGATACAGTATATTCTTTGTATCAGTCTCTGAAATATTGAAACCTGGAAGCTTATCTTTATCTCGATCTGAGAAATCTTTGCTTATGAAAACGTCTCCTCTTTTAAAGCTTTCTCGCAACAAAAGATTTGTGAGGCCATGACCACCAGAGCAAGACACAAATTTACCTAGAATTGGCCTCCCTACGAGGCTCAGGTCTCCGAGAGCATCAAGTATCTTATGTCGAATACACTCATCTTCATATCTCAGTCCATCTTGTGCCATCATATCGTCTTTCCCAACAACAATTGCGTTTTCTATTCCTCCCCCCAAAGCAAAACCCTCTTCCTTCAGTCGAAGTACATCACTGCTCCGACAAAACGTCCTACTGTCACAGATTTCTCGAACGAACGCTCCATTTACTATCGGCATATCAAGGCTTTGTTTACTGAGTGCTGTTCCAGGCCAGTCCATCTTGAAATCTATCGAGAAAGTATTTGCAGGTCTTAATTCTGCCCAAGCATTCGAACTGCCCACTCGAATACTGTTTACTACTTGATATAGTTTAGCCTTCTTTTCTAGCTCAACGACTCCTGACTCAAGTATTGCTTTTACAAATATTCTCGAGGAACCATCAAATATGGGAACTTCAGCCTCATTCAACTCTACCAACGCATTGTGAATTCCCAGCCCTGCAAACGCAGCCAAAATATGTTCGGCAGTTATTATCGAAACCCCACATGCATTTGTAAGTTGTGTTCGAAGATAGGTCTTGGACACATTTTCAAAACTAGCCTTAACGTAGGCTTTATCGCCTTCAATATCTAATCTTTTAAAGAATATACCGTAGTCTGCTGGTGCTGGATGGACGGTCATATTTACATCTTTACCAAAATGCAACCCTTTACCTAAAAGCGTGAACGATTTTTTAATTGACTTCTGAAACATAGCAACCTTCGTCTATATAGTTACTTGAATGATCAGAAAGCTCAATACACACTTATATGTCAGAATAATTCAATTATTGCTCAATTGGCTTGTCGACGTAAAAAAGCTGGAATCTCTAATTTGCTTTCATCTTCTCTATCTGTAATTAAATTTTCTTTTTCTTCAAATACAGTACTTTGAATATCTTTTTTATCTTCTCTCTCTCTTTTTTCTCTAAACCCTGTCATACGTTTTATAAGATTGTTTAATCCCCTTCCTGAAACATTAGATTCGTTATTTTGTTTTCTTGAGGGTATATTTATTTCTGATGCAGATTGATTATGCGGTCCCTTCACTTCTTTCTCAGTTTCACTTTTTTCAGCGTTATCACGGGTTTCTGCAAATGAAAATTGTGCAGGATTTAAAGTACTTTCTTTTGGCTCGATCTCTGATTTTGCTTCGTCTGAAGCTTCTCTGTGTATACTGGATTCTGCCGGTTTTGTCTGCCTTTCTTGTTCGACATTTTCAGAAGAATAAGTCTGCTTGTTAGTCTCATCGATGTCTATATCATTTGATCCCTCTAACTCATTTATGCTTTGAGACTTGGGCTTTGAAAATTCTGCAACATCTATTCCAGTGGCTACTACAGATACTCTTATAGAGCCTGTAAGATCGGAGTCAAAGGTCGATCCAATTATTATATTTGCCTCTGGGTCTACTTCGTCTCTTATCCTATTTGCGGCCTCATCTACCTCAAAAAGTGTCATGTCATTGCTGCCAGTCACGTTTATAAGTACTCCTGTAGCTCCCTTTAGCGAAATCTCGTCCAGTAAGGGATTGGCTATCGCCTTTTCGGCGGCTTGTAAAGCTCTATCCTCACCACTCGCTTCTCCTGTACCCATCATCGCTTTTCCCATCTCATCCATGACTGACTTAACGTCGGCAAAGTCTAAATTGATATGTCCAGGCTTAACCATGAGGTCTGTTACCCCTTTTACGCCTTGATAGAGTACATCATCAGCCATAGAAAAAGCTTCTGTGAAAGTCGTTTTTTCTGTAGCAAGTCTAAATAAGTTTTGATTAGGAATTACTATCAGAGTGTCTACAACCTTTTGAAGTGCTGATATTCCAAAGTCAGCTTGTTTCATTCTAGTCGATCCTTCAAATTGAAAAGGTTTTGTAACAACACCTACCGTAAGTATGCCCTTCTGCCTGGCCAGCTCAGCGACAATGGGAGCTGCCCCCGTTCCTGTGCCGCCTCCCATTCCAGCTGTTATAAAACATAGATTTGCTCCATCTAGGATGTCAGCAATCTGTTCAGTACTTTCAACTGCAGCGTCGCTTCCTACCTCCGGTTTCGCACCGGCTCCAAGTCCTTGAGTTCTCTTTAAACCCAACTGTATCTTGGTATTAGCGTTAGACTGCTGTAGGGCTTGTGCATCCGTATTTGCCGCTACGAATTCTGCTCCCTCCAGATTTTTTAACATCATATTGTTTACGGCGTTGCCGCCGGCACCTCCAATACCAAATACTAGTATGCGAGGCTTCAACTCCTGATGTTCAGGAATCCTGATATTTATTGCCATTATTGCCTGCCATTATGTTTTATCGTTTTTTACTGCTGATTCGTATAATAACCGAATCACTTTAACTCGTCACCTTTTTTATATTCAATTTGAGTTTTTCTGAGGAAAGTTTTACCAGTTTGATTTAACCCAACGCCATGTTCTCCTAATTAATTCATCTCCCTCATGTTCAAAAGGTGCTTTAAAATCCCAAATCTCATCTTGTGGTTGAGCCAAATTTAATGCGAGGCCTATAACAGCAGCAGCTTCAGGGCCGTGAGCCGAAGCAGGCAAGCCTTGAATTCTCATTGGCACAGCAACACGCGTTGGTTTTCCAAGAAACATGGACGTGAAATCTAATATGTTTGCTAACTTACTACCACCGCCAGTTAAAACGATTTTTTGTCCTGGTAGAAATTCGAAATCCGACATATCTAATATATTTCTTAGTGAGTCAAAAATCTCTTCAACTCTGGGCCTTATTACTCCTAATAGTTCAGACTTTGTTATAGTTCTTCTGTCAGTATAAAAATCTGCACCAGTCTCAGGTAATTCAATAGTTTCTCTATCATCTGAGTTCGTTGGCATCAAACCACCGTGTAAAACTTTCAATCTCTCAGCTGCCAAAAAAGAAATTTGAAATGCCTGCATAATGTCACCAGTTATATGATTTCCACCAATTCGTATCGACTCAGAAAAAATTAAATTCTTCCGAAAGAAAATTGACATGCTGGAATTAGCAGCTCCTAAGTCAATACAAACAACACCTAATTCCATTTCATCTTCAAGAAGGCTTGATTGTCCAGAGACGTAGGGAGCAAGTGCTATTCCTGCCAAAGACAAATCACATTTGTTTAAACAAGTAACCATATTCTTTATTATATCTGACTGGATAGAAACTATGTTTACGTCAACTGCCACCTTAGATCCACTTATTCCCCTAGGGTCCATGTATCCGTGTTTATCATCAACGCTAAAATTAACTGGTAGGGCATGAATTATTTCTGTTTTTAAATCATCATTGGCAATATTAAGTTTTGACAGCGCATGTCCTATATCCAGCCCTGTTACTTCCCTCTGAGTAAAGTCAATAGATGAAGATATTAAATTAGATTTTTGAGTGCCACTGGAAAAAGTTAAAAAAACATTCTCAATTAAACAGCCCGCCATTTTTTGAGCACGCTGGATAACTGTCCTTATTGCACTTTCTGCTTCTCTCATCTCATATATTTCACCATTCCTGATACCTCTAGATTTTGTAGTTGAAGCACCAATAACTCTGAAAGTCACTCCACTTTGTGATTTACCTATTGAGAAAGAATTTATTTGATTTGATTCTGTAATTGAAACTACAAGGCACATTACCTTTGAGGTCCCGATGTCTAATAGTGCAACTGTTCCCTTCTTTATTGCTAACAGCCTTTTTTGTCTTAACTGCCTCTGACTCTGTAACAATTTCCTCAACCCGCCAACCTTCCTGTTTTTTTACGATTATATTCTAAGGGTGGTATTTTCTTAAACTTTATTATTGGTTTATCGATATTTCTAAAGTCAACAGAAACTATAGGTTTTAAGAGCTTATTTGTCTCATTTAAAAACATATGCATCAACTCTAATGCTTTGTTCAACTTATTCTCGGGCAATTTGAAAACCAACCCATCTTTCATATGAACATTCCATCGTCTTTCACCAACCCACTCATAGTACAATACGTCAGACTTATGGGATCCCATTTCATTTACTAGTAATAAAAGTTCGCGGATGTTTTTTGATCCATTTTTTCCGACTAAAAGAGGAAAACTCGACAAACCCTCATAATCAGGATTTGTTGACAAAATGACTCCATTATTATCAAGGACCTCATATAACTCTTTATTGAAAAAGACTAATGCTTCTTTTCTTTCAACTACATTTACATTTACCAGTCCATCAGTAGAAAATTTAACAAATGCTTTATCTACCTTATTTATTTTTTGTATTTTTTCTCTCAAGGACTGAGCTTTTAATGCAGAAAACCCCTCAGCCGCAGCTTTTTGAACCAGAATTGTTATCTCTTTTTTCAAAGGTTCCTTGGCACCTTCTACTGAGATTCTATTTATAGATAATTCCGTTAGCCCTCTATACAGAGCCGAACTTTCCTCACTTAAGAGTTTAATTTCTTCATTTAGATTTATGTTCTCATGTAGTAATTTTATTGATAGCAATACTATTGAAAACAAAAAAATTGTCATCAAAAGTAGCTTAAACCAAGACTTGTAAAATAGTCTGTTTACCTTGTAAAATAATTTTGATGGTGCTGGGTCGTTAGATTTCAATAAGTTCATTTTTTTACCTATTTATTACAAGATGCGTCTTTAATTAACTCTGAGCAAAGGTATTTTAAGTCTAAACCGAGATATCTTGCTTGTTCGGGCACAAGTGAAGTTTTTGTCATTCCTGGTTGGGTATTGAGTTCAAGGATGTATAAGCCTTTATTGCCATCGTTTTCATTCCATCTAAAATCCGAACGAGTAACACCTCTACAACCCAAAGCATTATGTGCCTTAACTGCATAGTTAATGCACAAATCGAATATCTCCTGAGGAATGTCTGCAGGTATTATATGCTTGGAACCACCAGTCTTATACTTCGCATCATAATTATACCACTCGTCAGTTACTATGTCTGTAACTGTCAACGGTTTTCCATTAAGAACGGAAACAGTTAACTCTCTTCCAGGGATATATTTTTCTAAAAGATACCTTCTGTCTAGCTTTGCTCTACACTCGACTACTTTCTCAAGATCTTCTCTATATTTAATCAAGTTAATTCCAACAGAAGAACCTCCATTATTTGGCTTTATTACAAATGGGAGAGCAATGGGTATCCGCTTTAATTGGTCTATCTCATTTATTAACAAATCCTCTATTACTGGCAATCCAGATGTCTTAAATATTTTTTTTGAAATAAATTTATTCATGGCTATCGCTGAAGATAAAACTCCTGAATGCGTATATGGAATTTTTAGTGTCTCAAACAAACCCTGTATAGTTCCATCCTCTCCGATACCACCGTGCAGGGCATTAAAGATAACGTCTGGATTTTTGCTTTTTACAATCTCAGCCATCTCACACATATTGACCGAATTCATACTTACCGCTTCCACATCAAACTGTGTTTTTTTCAATGCATCTATACAGGATTCCGCAGTTGAATTAGATACCTCTTTCTCTTCCGAAACTCCTCCTTGCAAAACTAAAACTTTTGAGATATTTTTGCGGTTGTGTATGTTATTCAAACTTACTTTCTCCCAACCCTAATTACCTCCCAGTCAAGCGAAACCTTGTATTTTTTATAAACTGATTTCCTAATATATTCCCCAAGGGACTCCATTTCTTGAGCCGTAGCACCGCCTAGATTTAATAGAAAGTTAGGGTGCTGATCCGATACCATCGCTCTTCCTAACTTTTTTCCCCTTAATCCCGCTCTGTCAATCAAATTCCAAGCTTTTAAATTGATAGAGTCCTCCATTAGACGTGATGATTTTCCATCAGGGTTTTTGAAAGTTGAGCCACAGGTCGCTTTCTTGATAGGTTGCGTTTCTTCCCTTTTGGATAACATTTCTTTCATTTTCTTTTCTATAACACTTTTTTTTTCTATTTTTGGCCTCACAATGACGGAGGTGATTATGAGGTCTTTTGGCAAAATATTAGACCGATATTTAAATTGAAGATTTTCTTTACTTACTTGAATAATTTTGCCTGACTTATTCACTCCTTCGATACTTTCAACGTAATCTCCTATGTAGTTGCCATAGCACCCAGCATTCATAGCTATTGCGCCTCCAATAGTTCCAGGTATCGTCCTTAAAAATGATAAATCGTAACCCTTTTGTGATAAACTAACAGCGACCTTAGAGCTAAAATTCCCAGCACCTAGTTTTACTTGATTATCCTTTAATTCTATTTCCGCAAAGTTTCCCCCTAGCTTTACCGCTACCCCTGAAAGGCCTCCATCTCTAACCAAAAGATTTGAGCAAGCACCTATTGGCATTATGTTCACTTCATGAGGTGCTAAAAACAGGAATCTAGATAAATCTTCTAAGTTTTTTGGCCTAAACAAAACATCTACGGGTCCACCCACCTTTAACCAGCTAATTTTTGATAAAGGGAAGGAATAATTTATTGAGCCTAAAAATTTATTTTGATTAACGAAAGCAAGTTTACTCATTATATTCCTGCCCTGGATTATCCATCAAAAAAGATAAGCTATTGACCCAATTAGTTATACTGCCGGCCCCTAGAGTTAAGAAAATGTCACCTTTATTACAATTATTTTTTAAAAATTTACTAAACGAAGCTTCATCCTCAATATACTCAACCTTTTGCGTCTTATTACTTGAAACGGATTTGATCAAGTTTTGACTATCGAAACCATCAATCTTGGGTTCACCAGCCGCAAAAACAGGTGCTATGCCAAGAACATCTGCGTCTCTAAAACATTTCTTAAAGTCTCTGTATAACGACCTTAGCCTAGAAAACCTATGAGGCTGATGTACCACTATTATTTTTCCCGTTACAATCGCTTTCGCAGCAGAAATAACAGCTTCGATTTCTGCAGGATGGTGTGCATAGTCATCTATAATCGAGGCTCCATTAAAAAAGCCGACTCGTGTAAAGCGCCTAGAGACCCCTTCAAATTTGGCTAACGCACTCTTGATAAACTTTATTGGGATTGACAAATTTGACGCTGCCAAAATAGCGGCACAAGCATTTAGTGCGTTATGTTGACCTATCATTGGCAAATAGAAATCTCTTAAATAAATATTTGCAACTTTGTCATCAAGGTCAAATCTAGTACCTCGTTCACTAACCGTTAAATTTCTTATCGTAACGTCAGCTCTTTCTGAGAATCCATATGTAATAATTTTGCGATCATTGACCTGTGAAATAACACTTGAAACATTTTTGTCATCTATACAACAAATGGCTACTCCATAGAAAGGAACACTAGAAATAAATTTTTCAAAAGCTCTTTTTAAGTTAAGAAAATTACTATAATAGTCTAAGTGTTCCTTATCGATATTAGTTACTATGGCAACTGTTACAGGTAATTTGTTAAAGGATCCATCACTTTCATCTGCTTCTACTACCATCCATTCTCCTTCTCCTAACCTGGCATTAGAACCATATGCTTTTATAACTCCACCATTGATGACAGTTGGATCCAAATTTCCTACTTCTGCAATTGAGGCGACAAGAGAAGTTGTTGTTGTTTTGCCATGAGAGCCCGCAACGACGATGTTCAACTTCATTCTCATTAACTCTGCTAGCATTTCTGCTCTAGAAACAATCGGAATCCCTAGACCTTTCGCAAAGGCTAACTCTATATTGTCCTTTCTTATTGCAGAAGAAATAACAACAACAGAACTATTGCTGACATTATCCCGATCATGCTCGTAAAATATCTTTATACCTAAAGATGAAAGTCTCGCAGTTATTTTGGTTTTCTTTATATCAGAGCCTTGAATGGAATAACCAAGGTTTACAAGAACCTCAGCAATTCCAGACATGCCTATGCCACCAATCCCGATAAAATGTATTGGCCCCAAACTCAAAGGCAATCTAGTAGCAATCATTCCTTTTCTCCTAAAAATACCTCAATTGTTTTAATTATATCTTTTGAAGCATCAGGCTTACCCGTTTTTAGTGCTTTTTCAGCCATAGTTCTTGTTTTTGAAGGAGATTTTAAAACTAGACGTAACTTTTCAGATAGCTCTTCGACAAGACTGGGACTTTCTTCAACCACGAGGGCTCCACCCTGCTCAGCAAATAGTCTAGCATTATGAAGTTGGTGATCATCTTTGGCATGCTTTAAAGGTACAAGAATTGCTGGTCTTCCAACGATTGATATATCTGCCAATGTGTTAGACCCTGCTCTGCAAATAATTAGTTGAGCCTCTGACATTAGCCTTTCTACATCTTCAAAGAATGGCTGGACGCATACCCTTAGGTCCATTTCTCTATAAGCTGCAAGAACTTTGCTCATATCATTCTTTCTTGCCTGATGAAATACAGTCAACCGTTCCTTTGTTTTTTTCGAAAGTGTTTGTATACATTTCGGTAAGACTTCGGATAGTAAATTTGCACCTTGTGATCCACCAAGAACCAAAAGAGTAGTAGGCCAAGGACCAGGCTCTAAGTATTGTGAGCAAGACTTTTTTAACACTGTATTTCTTATCGGGTTACCTGTATTTAAGCTTATTTTTGGGTCCAAAAATAAAGTATTTGAAAAATGGCAAAAAACTTTTTTACTAAACATTTGAAAAAATCTATTTACTCTACCAAGAACTGCATTCTGTTCCTGAATAAATAAAGGGACTCTGAGTAGTACAGACATCAGCAGAATGGGGAGAGTAGAAACTCCACCAAAACCTATGACAAACTTGGGTTTTTTCTGAAACAGAATTTTGCCCGAGAGTAAAGCTCCAAGGGGTAATTGATAAAACAGGTCCATGAGTCTTTTTCGACGTGATGCTGTTTCCGAAGAGATTTTGACGAGCTCTATCGAGTACACATTTGAACTTTTATCGAGATATTTTAAACCCCTTATGTCAGTAAAAATTAAAACCTCCCATCCGATATTATGCAGTTCGGTCGCCAGAGCGACACAAGGCAAAACATGACCACCAGTACCTCCTGTTGATAGAACGCAAACACCTTTTTTTTTATGCATTACGTGCCACCCATGAAGCTATCTAAATTATCTGTGGTTCTACGCCTCGTTACGTTGAGTAGAAGGCCCATTAATATCCCCATAGCTACCATTGAGGAACCTCCATAACTAATGAAGGGTAAAGTGATCCCTTTTGTTGGAAGGAGGCGTGCCGCCACCCCCAAATTTATAAGAGCCTGTGTTTGAATTATGGTCAGTAATCCTAAGCCGACCAATAATGAAAACGGATTTCTTTCGTTAAGTAATCTTGATAATGTGCTTAACAAAATAACAATAAACAGTGTTAAAATCAAAATAAAGACTATCAGACCAAATTCCTCTATGGCAACAGCGATGATGAAATCAGTATGAGCATCGGGTAGGTTATATTTTACCTTTCCATTTCCTACCCCAACACCCAAAAACCCTCCCGAGTGGATTGCTTGCTCAACTAGACCTATCTGAGATGTTGGTTCAATTACATTTGAAAAAAAATTATGTAGTCTGGTCGCTACATGATCAGAAAATTGATAAAATATATAAGCAATAGCTGAAATAAAAGTAAAAAAAACTACCGAGAACAGCCAAGAAACCCCGACGATAAAATGTATCAGAACCCAGCAACTAATCAAAACTACTGTCTGACCTAGGTCAGGTTGCATGGTTAGTAAAAATACACAAATAACCATAGAAAAAAAAGATAAAATCATTCCTGCTCTCGGATTACTATGTATATTCCCTGCGATAATCCAAGATATAAAAACGACAAAAAATGGCTTTAAATATTCAGATGGTTGAATTGTCAACCAATTAAACGAGAACCATCGCACTGCGCCCTTACCAAAATCCGTACCAAAAATTGGAAGAAACACAAGGGCAGTAACTACTAAAAAAAAACCTACTATTCCTACCCTTCGCACCACTGATAAGCTTGTGGTGGATAAAAAGATAATCATAAAAAATGCTATTATTCCATAAATAGCTTGCCTGTAAACGTAGTAGAAAGCAGGCATATCATTGGCGTTTGCCAGAGGAATAGATGCCGCCATTGATAGAAGCAACCCATTTATAATAAGGCCTATTGTCGCAACCATAGACCATTGATCGACTGATTGCCACCAACGAAAAAATGGATTATCTACAGGCACAGCACGAGGGCTACCATGTATTATATCTGTCATTTTTACTGCTCGTTTTTGGTTTTACAGTATCATTAGTTGAATTAAAAAGACACACTAAATTGTATTTTTTCTATATTCTTCAACTAGAGAGATGAAGTGATTACCTCTTTCTTCAAAATTTGAGTATTGGTCAAAACTAGCACAAGCAGGAGAGAATAAGATCGTATCCCCATCTTTTGCAATGCATATTGCTCTATTAAGTGCCTCAGACAAACTATAAAATTGCTCAATTTGATGACCATCGAAGTTCCTCGCAATAAGAGCTGCCGCTTCTCCTATAAGATAGAGCTTAGAAATATTTGTCATATTATCCTGAAGTTGATAAAAATTATCTTCTTTTGCGCGTCCACCTAAAATTAAATGTATATTTTTATGAGTTGTTAAAGCATGTATAGTTGCATCAACATTTGTAGCTTTGCTATCGTTGATAAATGTTACACCTTTAATAACGTCCACCCATTGATTTCTGTGCGGAAGTGGCTCAAACCCATTACAATTGGTTATGATGCACTTAGGAGAAATACCCAATGATCTTGCGAGTGCATAAACTGATAAAAGGCTTTCACGGAAGCTTAAGAAATTACCATCTAAATTCCTTAAATCATATGAGTAAACTTGCTTACCTCTTTTCCATTCCGTAATGAAACATCCTTTGAGACCCACAGCCCATAAATAATCTTTGACATCTAATTTACTGCTAACCGCGATTATTTTATTTTCAGCTGATTTAAGTCTCTGATATAAAAATAAACCCTCAGCTGAGTCAATATTAATCACTGACATATCTGTTAAGTTATCCAGAAATAGTCTTGCCTTAGCATAAAAATAACCCCCGCGTCCCCCATGTCTTTGAATATGGTCTGATGAAAAATTAATGAAGGCTGCGAGATTTGGAGACAAAATATTCGCTAATTCGATTTGATAAGAAGAAAGTTCTACGATCCTGATAGACCCTTCCCTGAGAGGACTTAACTCTAAAACAGGTTTACCTATATTACCTCCCATCTCTACATCACTAAAAACTTTAGAGAGTATATGACTAGCCAAAGCAGTCGTGGTCGACTTACCATTTGATCCCGTTATAGCGATGATTTTTGGTAGATCACTGAAAGTTTCATACTCTTCTAAAATATGACTTGAAAAAAAAAGCCCAACATCGTTGTCTACCGTAATATTAAATTCATAAGCCAACCTAACTATTGGATGTGCCTTTGGGTACAAGTGGGGAACCCCTGGGCTTACAACTAATAGATCGAGCTCCCTAATTACGTTTTTATCCCTGAGATCTCTCATGATGATACCATCGACATTTAAATTATCTCTTTTTTCTTTATCGTCATCCCAACAAATTAAAAATCCTCCTGCTTGTTCCACAGCCTTAACAACGGACAAACCTGTCTTTTCAAGGCCCAAAACCCCTACTTTTTTATTTTTGAGGTTTTTTAAATTAATCATTTTATCTAAGCTTAAGGGTCGCCATTCCGAGAGCAGCTAATATGACTGCGATAATCCAAAACCTTATCACTATTTGGGACTCCGACCAACCTAGCTTTTCAAAGTGATGATGTATCGGTGCCATCAAAAAGACTCTTTTTCCGGTGATCTTAAAAAATAAGACCTGAATTATTACAGAAAGTGTCTCGATAACGAACAAGCCTCCAACAATCAATAAAACAAGTTCATGTTTAATTGATACTGCTATACAACCAAGAGCTGAGCCCAAAGATAATGATCCAGTATCTCCCATAAAAACTGCTGCGGGAGGGGCATTATACCACAAAAACCCCAAACCACTACCTATAAGAGCTGAAGAAAATATAAGTATTTCTCCACTACCTTTTATATAATGCACATCTAAGTATGATGAATAATCTGCTCTTCCGACTATATACGCGATTATACCCAACGATGCTCCTGCGATTATAACCGGCATAATAGCCAATCCATCCAGTCCATCCGTTAAATTAACTGCATTAGCAGAACCAACAATCACGATCATAGCAAAAGGGAAAAACAGGACTCCCAAAAATATTAAATAATCTTTAAAAACTGGCAAAGCCAAGGACCTACTTAAATCATCAAGGTGTTGAATTTGAATGAAGTAGACTGCTATGAAAGCTATCAGAAATCCAAGTAGCAATCGCAAACGACCAGAAAAACCCCCATAACTTCTTTTAACGACCTTGATATAGTCATCGATCAGTCCAATTAAACCAAATGAAAAAGTTACAAACAGTATGATCCAAACATACTGGTTGTCCAAGCGAGCCCATAAAATGGTAGAGACTGTAACCGCTAATAATATAATCACGCCCCCCATTGTAGGAGTTCCAGCTTTTTTGATAATATGCTCCTCAGGACCATCCTCTCTTATTGGTTGCCCTTCCTTCTGCAATTTCTTTAAAAAATTTATACTGTATTTCCCAAAGGTAAAAAATATTATTAGTGCTGTAAAAAAAGCACCCCCTGCACGGAATGTTATATATCGGAATAAGTTATAAATATCGCCACCATCAGATAAAAAACTCAATAAGTACAACATTGCTGAAACTCTAAATTGTTAAGTGTTTTTTAATTTGTTTACTATTGTGTTCATTCCCATTGAGAGAGAGCCCTTAATCATTACTATATCGCCATTTTTAAGTTTATTTACTAAAACATTTTGCATTTCTTCAGCGGTTTCAGTCCAAAACCCCTGCTTTGAAGAAGGTAATACGTCATAGAGTTTTCGCATCCGAGACCCTACACAATAAATTTTATCGATTTCATCCAATCGAGCGAATTTAGATATATTTACATGCTCTTGCATTTCAGTGCATCCTAGTTCTAGCATGTCTCCTAATACAGCTATTCTCCTTTTAAACTTACATTTGGCTTTTTGGCTGGTGAAAATACAGGTAAGGGTTTGTAAGGAGGCTTTTACTGAACCAGGATTTGCGTTATAACTCTCATCTATCAGGTGTATAACTTTACTGCAATTTCCGTGTTTAATTTTAATTTCTAGGACTTGACCACGCCCAGCTAATGGAGACCAATTCTGTAAAGCTAAAATTGCTTTACATGAATTCAACTTTAGTAAAGAAACAAGTGTTAATAATGCAACAGCATTTTTCATGTAATGTCTGCCTGCAGTTTTAAGCTTTATATTGAATATGTTTTGTTTTTGATCTGAGATTTTTGAGGTAATGACATTTTCCAACAATTCTGTATTGCTAATCCTTACATCACTCTTTTCATTTTCTCCGAATGATATCACTCTCGGACCAAAACATTCGATATTTTCTTTTAGCTGGCTAAATTTTTCAATGTCTCTTGGTATAACTGCAGTACCAGTTTGTCTTTGGCCTGAACAAATTGAAGCTTTCTCTTTGACAATATGATCTAGAGATTTCAGACCCTCAAGATGACCTATTGATACATCTGTTATTAAAACATGATCAGGCTTAACTATCCGAGACAATTCTGCAATCTCTCCTAAGCTATTTGTACCGATTTCTACCAAAACATATTTAGTATCTTTTGGTATGGTAGCTAATGTTAATGAACACCCTAGAACATTATTGTAACTTTTCTCTGAAAAATGTGTTTTGCCAAACCTCTTAAAAATCATCCCTCCCATATCCTTTGTAGAGGTCTTCCCGGATGTTCCGGTAATTCCAATGAAAATGGCCTTAGATTTATTTCTGGCAGTCTTTGCCATTCTGACTAATGCCTTCATAACGTCTTCAACAACTAATAACTTAGAATCGTCGTTTAAACCATTTGGTATTTTACTAACCATTGCAGCTGCAGCACCATTATCAAAGGCTGCTTTAACGAAATCGTGACCATCTCTATTACCTGGCAAAGCTATAAATAAGTCTCCTTTTTTAATTTTCCTGGTATCAAACGATATTCCTGTAACTTTCCAGAAAGATTTGCTTTGACCAGAGGTAGCAGCCTCTGCAGTAAATCTATCCCATAAAACTTCAACCAATTAAAATTGCTCCATTAACTCAATTGCTATACTGGCTTGCTCAAAATCATTAAAAGGAAAATAATTATCTCTTATTATTTGTACTTGTTCATGACCTTTACCTGCAATAATTACTACATCATTTAGTCCTGCCTTTTGAATTGCTGTTGTTATTGCCTCTGCTCGATCTTCAATTTCAACAGCACCTGGACAGCTCTGCATAATTTGCTTTCTAATAGATTTAGCATCCTCATGTCGAGGGTTATCATCAGTAACATAAATCAAATCGCAGTATTTAAATGCGATCTCACCCATGGGTTTCCTTTTGTCTTTATCTCTCTCCCCACCTGCACCAAAAACCAATAACAAGTCGCCTTTTTTTAACCCTCCTAGTGTTTTCAAAAGATGCTTTAAAGCGTCAGGAGTATGCGCAAAGTCTATATATACCAAGGCTCCTTTTTTTGTTTTCCCGACGAATTCCAATCTACCAGGAACTGGTTTCAGTAATTTACAAAAATCCACCAACTCCTTAAACTCAAACCCAAATTTTTCACAAGTAAGCAGAGCCATTCCTAAATTCAATGCTTGAAACGCACCTATCAATTGCGTTTTAAATCCATAAATCAAATCACCTTTCTTGATTTCGATAAATTGAGTATCTGGTGTTCCTTGGGTAACCCGTAGCTTAACATCCGCAGTGTCGCCGAAACCAATTGTTTCGATCTTAAAACCTCTATTTTTTGCTTTTGAAAAGAATATTCTTCCGTATTCATCATCAATATTTACGATTATGATCGTATCCAAAGTTAGTATATCAAGAATACGTAACTTGGCTTGAAAATATGTTTCCATATCTTGATGGTAATCTAAGTGATCTTGCGATAAATTGGTAAAACAGAAAACTTTGAATGCCACACCATTTATTCGTTGTTGCACTAGAGAATGAGAGGAAACCTCCAAAAGAGCATAATCGGCTCCCTTTAACTTTGCCATTTGCAAAATTCTGGCAATAAATGGTTGGTCAGGCGTAGTATTTTCAGTTCTTAAACTTATAATTCCACAAACTCCCAGAGTCCCTATAGTAACACATGATCTGTTTTTTTTTTCGATAAGCTGCTGGCTAAAATTTACTACTGATGTCTTTCCATTTGTTCCAGTAATTCCCATAACAAAATTTGGCTTGCTCGGATAAAACTTTTTACAAATGTGATCCAAAGTGGATACAAGATCTTCAACCAATAAAAAAGGTATGGTTGCTTCAAAATTTTTATCTACTGCTAATTTATAGCCCTCTGTATCAGTAATAACAAGACACGCACCCCTCTCAATAGCTTCATAACTGAAAAGTACTCCATGGCTATTTTTTGTGTTACCTGCCTTCGCAAAGAATATATCTCCTTTTTCAACCCTAAGTGAGTAAGTTTCAACGCCGCTTATATCAGGATCCTCATTACTCCATTTTCCTTTCCGCTCAATTTCTTTAATGTGAAGATCTGAAAGCCTCATACTATTTAAATTCTCCCTTATCAAAAATCTGTCTGAGGCTTTGAAGCGCGTCGCTCGGGAAAAACATTCATTAATGGTCCAGTTCTCTCAATTAATTTTTTGACCATAGGTACGACAGTACAGCTTGCATATCTACATGGCTCACGCAAAAGATTATTCTCTGGCTCATCTAAAAAAGCTGCAATAACGAACTTAGGCTTTTCCAAAGGAAATAATCCTACGAAATTTGCTACCACCTTATCTTTTTCATAGCCCCTTTTATCTAAAGAAATTTTTTCAGCAGTTCCTGTTTTTCCACCGATACGATAATATTTACTTCCCAAAATTCTTGCAGTCCCTCTTTGATCCGTGACGACGGCTTCCAGTAATTTAAGTATTTCATCAGAGGTTGATTGTTTCAATACTCTAGAATCCAAATTGCCCTTATGGTTATTTTTCAAAATTGTTGGCTCCACATTAAATCCTCCATTACCTAATATGGCGTAGGCTTTAGCTAGATGTAATAGTGAAACTGATATTCCATATCCATATGAAACGGTTGCTAAAGTTATATCTCGCCATTTTTTTGGCACAATAGGTTGAGTTAGACTTGCTTCCCTAACTTCTAAGTGCACCGGCTCCATAAGTCCCAGAGTAGATAAAATTTCCTTTAATCCCTTCTCTCCAACTATAAGAGCGAGTCTCGCGGCGCCAACATTTGATGATCTCACAATTATTTCATAAATAGAGCTCTTGGCATTGAAGCTGTATTTATCTTCAATTTTTTTTGAGTTAATTTTAAACGCTTTTGTATCAATAAGGGAATCAACAGTGAATAAACCCTTCTCTATACCTTGGGCAACTGAGAATATCTTAAAAGTTGATCCCATCTCATAAACCCCTTGAACAACTCGATTAAAATAAATGCTGTTATCTTCATTTTTTTCTAGTTCGCCTTTTTCTTTATTTGCATCAAAGCCTGGAGAGGATGCAAGTGCAATTATTTCTCCATTATGTATGTTCATTATAACAACACCTCCGGCTTTTGCGCTCATCCTTTTTTGCCATTCTTTTAAAACATTTTCCACTTCTGCTTGCACTGGTAAGTCTAAAGACAAAGCAATTGTCTCGTTCTTTCTATGGGATAATTTTTGTTTCACCAATTCCTTATCAAAAGCTTTCTCAGCGCCAGAGACTCCCGATATATTGACGTAATTGACATCGAACTCATTTACCTTGGTAAAGCCAATTATGTGAGATGCCAAGGTTCCATAAGGATAAAAACGGTACTCTCGTTCACCAAAATAAATTCCAGGTTGACCCAAATTAAAAAGTGCCTTTTCCTGTTTCGGTGATACCAGACTTTTCAACCAGAAAAATTTTCTGCCGTCGTTCAATTTGTTTAGTAACACCGATTCATTTAGCTCGGGAAATATATTTTTTATTTTTTTGGCAACTAGTGCTTTTTCCTGGACCTCTTCAGGACGAATATAAACAGAAGCTCCTTCCAAGTTTGTTGCTAGAATATATCCATTCCTGTCGGAAATATCTGATCTAGAGTTTATGTTTTCTAATCCAGAGTAACGTATATTCTTTTGATTTTCTTTTGATGCTAAAAAAGCTATCTTTATGCTTATCAACAAAAAGCCAACCATGACGAAAAGACTGAATAGAATTAGTCTCGCTCTAGTTCTTGGAAACTCGGCGAAATTTGTTTTTTTATTACTAATCACCATGGTCAATTTCAGTCAGACTTTTACCTGCCAATTCTGTATGAATCTTTTCATTAGATTGATCCCAAAATATTTCTGAAAACAAAACAAAATCATCAGGGCTGATCGGATTTAATTTCAGCTCCAAATAAAAATACTTAACCAATTTTCTTAAACGATCTGGACTATTTAAATGAGCCCATTCTGCATTTAAGATTTTGATCTCCTTGTTTGCTAAAAGAATAGATTTTTCAAGTTGTCTTACTCTTTGATAAGCCGCACGACTCTCATAATTTATTTTGTAAGCCCACAATCCCAACATGAAAGTGCTTACTACAAGAAATATAAAAAGCGAAAATTTTAACACGTCATATCCCTAACTCAACCTCTGGAAATTCTATTTTTGCCAAAACTCCAGATGGGCTATCTGAAACTTTTTTATAAACCCTTAGTTTTGCAGATCTTGATCTTTTATTTTTCTCAATCTCATCAACTGCAGCAATTACCGGTTTTTTATTTATAGGGATAAGGGATGGATTAACTCTAGAGGTTGCTGGACTATACCTATTGGTTGGTGATCCCTTTCCTGACATTATTTTTCCAAAATCCTTAACGATTCTGTCCTCAAGGCTATGAAAAGTCACCACCGCGATAATTCCGCCTTTTTTGACCTTTTTCTCAGCAAATACTAAAGCTTTGCATAGGTCCTTTAATTCGTTATTAACTGCGATCCTGATTGCCTGAAAAGTTTTTGTTGCAGGATCTTTTTTAAAATTTTTTGGAACTAAAGCTCTTATTATCTCTGCTAACTCTAGAGTGGTATTTATTTTTCTTTTTTTTCTTTCTCTAACAATTCTATTTGCAATTTTTCGTGCTTTTCTCTCTTGTCCATAAAAAAAAATCAAATCCGCTAAAGTTGCTTCTGAACATAGATTGATTATCTCAGAAGCAGTTGGTCCTGGCTGATTCCCCATCCTCATATCAAGAGGACCACTTTCCTTGAATGAAAATCCTCTCAAAGGGTTGTCCAAATGCATGGATGAGACGCCAAGATCTAAAACAATCCCATAGATATCATCTCTGCTGGCAATTTCTTCATTTTTTTCCATATCAGCAAAGCTTTGATTATAATACTTTATCATATCACCATATACATTTTGTATTCCTTTAAGAAAAACCTTCGTAGTAGGATCCTTATCAATTGCTAAAACTTTGCAAGCACCACTTTGAAGCAAAGCTTTACTGTAACCACCAGCCCCAAAAGTACCATCAACCCAACAGCCGGTAATAGGAGTAGCCAAGCTTATAAAATCCTTTAGTAAAACTGGTTCATGTATTTGCTCTATTTTACTAATCTCCTCAAAATGATTAATCTTGCAACTGATCTAGTTTCAAGAAAGGATTTTCATTTTCTGATAAAGACTTGAAAGATACGTCCAATTCAGCTACTTCTTTTTGATATTTTTTTGGTTCCCATATTTGAAACTTTTCGCCCATACCAGCAAATATTGCTTCGTCTTGAATACCAATTATTTCTTTGAGCCGGGGAGATAACACAATTCTTCCTGTCTCATCAAGCTGCATATATGTAGATTGAGTGTTAATAAATCGTTCAAGCATTTCTCTATCTCTCGAAAACCTTGGTAGTTTACTTATTAGGTTATCAACTTTTGTTATTGAGGTAATTGTATAACCCTCTAAACAATTACCTCTTACGCCACCATAGACAACTACAAAGTTTGGATAGGAACTTCCACTAAAGTCAGGATCACCGTCTTCGAGAACTCGGCGAAAGGCGGCAGGAACTGAGACTCGCCCTTTTGCATCTACCTTGTGTAATGACTCGCCTCTAAATCGTTTAATCAATAAAAATCTCCCAAGAAACCTCTCTTACAACGGTTTTTGTCGAGTTACTAAACTGTTGTTGCTTTGGTGCAGACGCGATGCCTGTATAAACCTGCTTATTTTCCTTGGAAATTATCCTCATTTTTAATATCGCGTCTGCCATCTAATGGGATATCATGGAAATTTATGGAAATCAATGGAATTTTTATTTTTTTTTGTGCGGATGATCTATAAGCCGGATCCTGTAAACACATTGTGTTTGGTGACCATTCATCTTGACCTGTTGTTGCCAACAAGTTCTTGCGACCAACCCAGACCCTGTCCGGAATAACTGAGCTATGCTCACGGGTCCCTATTAGGTCTTGCTCCTGGTGGGGCTTGCCATGCCTTTTTTGTTACCAAAAAAGCGGTGAGCTCTTACCTCACCATTTCACCCTTACCTTAAAAAAAGGCGGTGTATTTTCTGTTGCGCTTTCCCTCAAGTTGCCTTGGCCAGCGGTTAGCTGGCACCATCTTCCATGGAGTCCGGACTTTCCTCAGCTCCTAGGCTGCAGCCACCCGATCATCCGCAACAAGGATTTACAACAAAAAATAAGCAAATTCAATCATTTTAAGTCCAGAAATTTTTTAAAATACTGTAATTCTCAAGCTTTAATTTTTTTGTCTCACCAATTTGTAACTTACCTAAATTGAATGGTCCAAACCTCTGCCTAATCAATCTAACTACAGTGAGGTTGAAACTAGCTATTATCTTTCTAATTTCTCTATTTTTTCCTTCGGTTAACACCATTTCAATCCATGAGTAAGACTTATCACTTTCTAAAACTCTAGTACCTACGGGTTTATAATTTACCCCTCCCAATGAGATACCTTTATTTATTGTGGATAAGTCTGAACTATTTAAGTGCCCCTTAATTTTTACCTTGTATATTCTTTCAAACTTATTTTTTGGCAATTCAAGGTGTCTTTTTAATTCTCCATTATTTGTTAAAATCATCAATCCTTCGGAATTGTAATCCAGACGACCTATAATCATCAAATGCTCAGAATTTACTCTCATAAGGTCAAATATGGTTTTCCTGCCTAATTCATCTTTAGAAGTACTTAAGTAACCCCTAGGTTTATGAAGCTGATATAAAACTGTAGAAATTGCATCATTTACAATAATGCCATCTAATTTTAGTACGTCTTTCTCAGTACAGTTTCGCCAAGGCTCTATAATAGTCTCTCCATTTAATGTAACCCTTCCATCAAGGATTAACTTTTCAGCCTCTCTTCTTGATGCCAAGCCAGCCTTGGCCAAATACCTCGACACCCTTATTTCACTTTTAATTGACATACTCAGAAATTAAACATAAATCGTAATAACATTCTAACTTTTATACACGTTATGATAAAAGACGAAAACATGGAATTAGCAATCAATGAGGCAAAAAAAGCTGCTCAGAGAGATGAAGTGCCTGTAGGAGCTATAATCACTGAAGCCTCTGGAAGAATAATTGCCGTGGAAAGCAATAAAATGTTCGAACTTTGCGATCCTACAGCACATGCAGAAATTAACGCAATTAGAAGAGCATGCGAGGTGCGTAGAGAATGTTATTTATCCGATTGTACTATTTATGTAACATTGGAACCATGTTCAATGTGTCTAGCTGCTATAGCTAATGCAAGACTTAAAAAGCTAATATATGGATTGCCGTCTCCTAAATACGGTGCTATCACTTCAAATCATTTATCTTGTCAAAACGTAGAAAGACTTGTTAAAAATACCGAAGTATATGGTGGATTTTATCAGTTAGAAATTTCACTAATAATGAAAAAGTTTTTTAAAAATAAAAGGAAGAAGTTCTATGGAAATAGATACTGAAACAGTTTTAAAAATTGCGAGACTATCTCGAATAAAAATTACAACTAGTGAGACCAGTGAAATTCAAAAAGACCTAAACAGAATTGTTGAATTCGTAAAAAAACTCGAAGAGATTGACGTCGAAGGAATTGGTGAATTTAATTTTGGAAAAACATACCTAAAAGATATGAGACAAGACGACTTTATAGTTAATGATGATACGAATGATATTCTCAAAAATACAAAAAATAAGCGGCAAGATTTTTTTACAGTCCCAAAGATTGTGGAATGAATGAAGTGAAATTAACAGAATTAAGTATCAAAGACTCCAGAGACTTGCTGAACAAAAGGGAAATAAGCGCCACAGAGCTAACAAATGCTTATATTCAAAACATAGAAAAGAGCTCTAAACTAAACGCGTTTATTGAAAAAACTTTTGATAAAGCTTTAATACAAGCCTCAGAGGCCGATAAAATCATAGGAACTGATTCACAAAAATCACTTTGTGGGATACCGCTTGGTATCAAAGACTTGTTTTGCAGTAAGAATGTAAAGACACAGGCGGCGTCACATATATTGGATAATTTCAAACCACCTTACGAAAGCACAGTCACGCAAAAACTGTGGGCCGAACAAGCTATAATGTTAGGTAAATTAAATATGGATGAATTTGCTATGGGTTCATCGAATGAAACCTCAACTTATGGACCTGTGATTAATCCTTGGAAATCGACTGGCTCCGATGAACCCTTAACACCAGGAGGTTCTTCCGGGGGTTCTTCAGCAGCAGTTGCCGCCAACCTCTGTGCTGCCGCAACGGGTACCGATACTGGTGGGTCGATACGGCAACCTGCAGCATTCACTGGGACTGTTGGACTGAAACCTACCTATGGTAGATGTTCAAGATGGGGGATCATAGCCTTTGCGTCTTCTCTTGATCAAGCCGGTCCTATCACCAAGACCGTTGCGGATACCGCAATAATGTTAAACGCTATGTCTGGTTTTGATCCTTTGGACAGTACCTCGGCAAAAATAGAGGTCCCAGATTATGAGAAAGGATTAGAAAAAGATATAAAGGGATTACGTGTAGGC
>CABZEG010000012.1 GCA_902524655.1 uncultured Alphaproteobacteria bacterium
TTGTCGCGTTGGCAATAATTTTTGATAGGGTTTCACAGCGATACGGACAAAGACTTCAGGCTCATCGGTACGGAAAAGAGCATGAGTAAAACTAAGCTTAAAATAGAAAATCTCTATAAAATCTTTGGTCCTAGAGCTAAGTCTTTTATAGATCCTGTAAAAAATGGAATGTCAAAACAGGAGCTATTAGATAATCATAGTCATGTCCTTGGGCTAAACAATATTAATTTAGATATTCCTGAACAAAGAATACAAGTGATAATGGGACTATCAGGCTCTGGAAAGTCAACTCTGATAAGACATATCAATCGTTTGATTGAACCTACAGCAGGCGCAATTACCGTGGATGATGAGGATATTCTTTCGATGTCACAACTCCAGTTGCGTGAATTCAGGCGAAAGAAAACGTCTATGGTTTTTCAAAAGTTTGCTCTATTACCGCATAAAACAGTAGCGCAAAACGTTGCGTATGGCCTGACCATTCAAGGAGAGCAAGAGAGTATAGCGAAGGAGAAAAGCCATAAGTGGATTGAGAGTGTGGGGTTATCAGGTTTTGAGGAAAGATATCCTGCTCAACTCTCCGGTGGTATGCAACAGAGAGTTGGTTTGGCTAGAGCATTGGCAACAGATGCTCCTATATTATTGATGGATGAAGCATTTTCAGCCTTAGACCCTTTAATAAGAACTGACATGCAGAATATTCTTTTAGAACTTCAAAAAGATTTACATAAGACAATTATCTTTATTACGCACGATTTAGATGAAGCACTCAGAATTGGAGATAACATTGCAATATTGAGGGATGGAAAGATTATTCAAAAAGGTGATCCTCAACAAATAATTATGAAGCCAGCTGATGACTATATCTCTGATTTCATTAAAGATATTAACCGTGGGAAAGTAATTGAAGTTAAATCGATTATGCAAAAAGGTAGTAGTAGTAAAGGCGCTTCTTTAGACAGCTCTTGTTCTCTCGAAGACGCTTTAAAGGTATTAAATAATGAAAAGGACAATGAGTGTAGCGTTGTCGATGATAAAGGTAAAAAAATAGGCAAAGTTACGTTAGACGCAGCGATAGGTGCACTTTTCAGAGAGAAAGCTTCTAGAAATAAAGAGAAGTATAAATAGTGTCTTATATTTTTTGGCTTAAAACACAATCGGCTGCTATCATGCTATCTTCATATATAAAAAATGGATTTATCTCTATAGATGCACACCCATTTTCTTCTTGGCTATGAAAATCTACTATTCTAAATATTTCATTTATAATCATATTTAATTTTACTTTACTATTATAACGAAAGCCATTGATTAAATTGAAAAAATTCATTTTTTTTATTTCTTGTGAAATATATTTTTTTGATACAGGTAATATAAAAGTTTTTGTATCCCTGTATAATTCAGTTAATGCTCCTCCCATACCAACAACTAATACATCACCAAATATTTTGTCACTTCGAATGCTTAAAAACATTTCTGCAATTGGAGCTGGAAGCATTTCTTCAATAAAAAAAGTACCATTATTAATCGCCTTTGAGCCCAATGATTTTTTAATTTCATGATATTTTGAGATGAGCTCCGTTCGACTATTAATATTTAATTTAACAGCTCCTAACTCGGTCTTATGTAAAATTTTTGAGCTAGTAAACTTTAAAGCGATTGGAAATTTAATTTTTATTTTTTCTAAATCTTTTATATTTTTGACAAGCTGAGCATTAGGAACCTTTATTCCTTGTGCCCTAATACTTATTTTTCCTTGGTACTCGTTTGTGTTTACAAATTTATTGTTTTTGCGTTGGGCTAGCTTAAATTTCTGCAAGCCTTTTTTATCACTCAAATTATTGTAATTTAGAAGGTGTCTTATTGCGTTTAAACAGTTATATATGCCCTGCATTGGGACACCACCAAACCTCAAAATCTTATTGCCCACAATTTCATTTATATTTTCAGGCAGAGTTGAACAGATAATGGGAGTAAGACCAACGAGTTTACTCTCATCTATAAAAGCCTTTGTATCGTTTAAATAAAGTTGTTCAGTATCGTTTATTTGCGTATGAGGAAAATCCTGTACCAAAATTGCTGTGGAATAGTCGTTTTTCAATGCATTTTTAAATACTGGACCTGTCTTTTCTGGAATACCCCATATGGGAGTTGTGTAATCCAAAGGGTTTGATATCGTTGCTATTTTTGGTAACACTTTGTCCAGTGATTTTTTCTGACTTTTACTAAAGTTTGGTAACTTTAATTCTAATTCTTCCGCGTTATCTGCAACCATTGCAGCTCCACCACCAGAACAGGTAAGTGCTAAAATTTTATTTGTTTTTATTGGGCATGAAACACTAAATAATTTAGCTGTTTCAAGTAATTGTATTGGATCATGCACTTCAGTAATACTCAATTGCTTAAAAAGTGCTGAATACATTTCATTATTTCCGGAAAGAGATCCGGTATGGCTTTTAGCAATCCTTTTACCAATTTGTGATTTACCAGATTTGTAAACAATAATAGGTTTTCCTGCATTAAATGAAAATTTTGAGGCCTCCACAAATCTAGTTAAATCAGAAATTCCTTCGATGTGTATAGCAATGCAGGACACATTTGTCTTTTTGCTGAAATAGTAAATTAAGTCTTCAATTTTTGTTACTGCTTGGTTCCCCGCGGATATCATAAAGCTAATTGGAAGTGATCTAGTTGCCATAATAATATCTGATGATAGCATTCCACTTTGAGTAATAAGCGCAATGCCCTTTTTGCAACGTTTGCCTTTGTGTGAAAACGGCCAAAGTGCAAGGTTGTCAGAAAAATTAATAAATCCATAACAATTAGGCCCAATTAATGGAGTGTCACCGCATTCCTTAATAAGTCTATCCTCAAGGTATTTTCCGGTCTTACCGATTTCTTTAAACCCTGCCGAATAGCATACTATTCCCTTGCACTTAATGGCTTTAAGAGCTATCACAGTCGAAATAACCTCTTTAGCAGGCACAGCGATGAACGCAGCATCCGGACTCAACGGAAGGTCAGAAACACTTCGTAAACATTTATAATTATCGATTTTCTTTCTAGTTGGGTTAACAACAAATATTTTCCCCTTATAACCTCTTCTTTTTAACTCCCTTATGGGAACAAATATGTCTTTGCCACCGATAAAAACGACTGATTTTGCTTTAAAAAAACGATCAATGCTTTTGAAAGAGTCTAAAATCATGCCCCAAGAGGTCTAAGCAATGAGCGCGTTACAATATGCCTTTGTATTTCAGATGTTCCATCCCAAATTCTTTCCAAACGTGAGTCTCTCCAAAGCCTTTCAATAGGCATCTCTTCCATTAAACCCATTCCTCCGAAAATCTGAACAGTATCATCTGCCACCTTATTAAGCATTTCTGAACAAAAAATCTTAACAATAGCCGCATCCTCATCCATCATTTGACCAACCAAAGCTCGGTCTACAGCATCTTTTACTAAAAGGTCTGCAGCTCTTAAGTTCATCTTCATATCTGCTAGCTTGAAACCTGTAGCTTGGAAGGTTCCTATTGGCTTTCCAAATTGTTTTCTTTGGGCAGACCAATCTAAAGCTAAATCAAGAATTCGTTCTGCCTTACCACAACAAGTCGCTCCTACCCAAATACGACCCATGCCAAGCCATTTCCCAGATAATGAAAGTCCATTACCCTCAGTACCTAGTACCTTATCAGCAGAAAGCCTAACGTCATTAAAGCTTAACTGGTAATTTTTATATCCCCGGTAGCTGATACACTTTGTACCCTCTTGAATATCAAATCCGGGAATACCAACATCCACTAGGAAGGCTGTAATTCGTTTTCTTTTTCCGCGAGGCGTTTCATCTTCTCCCGTAGCAGCAAATACAATCGCAAAATCTGGCATACATGGTCCAGAAATAAAATGTTTAGAACCATTCAAAATCCAGTCAGCTCCTTCTTTCTTAGCATTCGACTTCATACTCATTATATCAGAGCCCGCGTCAGGTTCTGTTAATGCAAATAATTCTCGTTTATCTCCATTTACGCAGGGATAAAGATATTCTTCCATTTGCTTTTCATTACATGCTAGAAGTATTTCGGTAGGACGTGCTATCCATGAATGTAAAGCATGTGAAGTTTTCCCGTACTCCCTTTCAATAATCATCATTGAAGAATAATCCAATCCTCCACCACCGTATTTTTCTGGCAAATTAGCCGCAAATAATCCAACTTCTTTTGATTTTTCTTCTATTTGTTTGCCTATTTCATCTGGAACATAACCAAGTTTATCCACACGGTCTTCATGAGGATAAATTTCATCAGCCATGAATTTTTGGACAGTATCTAATAGAATTTTTGTGTCGCTTGAAGTGTCATACATAGTTAATCTCAATAATTAGTTTTTTATTAATGAAAGCTTTTTCCTTGTTTCATCTGGGGTAAGAACTCTTCCACCCATTAGCGTGATTATTTTTATAACTTTTTCAACCAATTGTCCATTCGTAGCAAGCACGCCTTTTGAAAGATAAAGATTATCTTCTAAGCCAACACGAACATTGCCCCCCATAGTAACGGCTGCAGCAGCCATAGGTATTTGCATTCTTGAAATGCCAAACCCAGACCAATTTGCGTTTGATGGGAGATGGTCCTTCATTGCTTTCATAGTATCAACACTTTGATCAGCGCCCCACGGTATTCCTAAACATATTTGAAACATTGGAGGTTCGTTAATTAATCCTTCTTCAATTAGCTGTTTGGCTAATCTAATATGACCTAAGTCAAAAACCTCTAATTCTGGTTTTACTCCCCAAGATTTTGTCAATTCGGCCATTCTTCTCAGGATAGGTAGAGTGGATATATAAATAGAATGATCGTTTACACCAAAATTCAGGGTTCCACAATCTAAGGAACAAATTTCTGGCTTACAAATCTCTATATGCGCGAGCCTTTCATCAGGACCTATCATGTCCGTTCCGGGGCCAGGCAACGAAAAATCATTTTCATCAGGAACCCAATCGCCGCCCATTCCTGCAGTAAGGTTTATCACTACATCAGTTTTATCATCTCTTATTCTGTCAACTGCTTCTTTAAATAAGTTCACATCTCGGGATCCTTTACCAGTTTCTGGATCTCGCACATGAACATGGGCTGCAGACGCACCTGCTTTCGCAGCTTCGATAGCAGCATCTGCAACCTCTTTAGGAGTTACTGGAACATGAGGACTTTTATCAACAGTCTCACCGGCTCCTGTAACCGCACATGTCACTATTACCTCAAAATTCATGCTAACCTCACTATTTATTTGGATGATTGTTTTTTATGGCACTCAAAATCGCGGCAATTGCGTTATCACGATCTTTAGCCATTTCAAGAAAATGCTTACCTTTTGACATGTCTTTACACCCATTAACCATCTTATCACGTAATTCTTGTGTTAATTCAGGTGCTTTAAGTCTAGTCCATGGTAATTGTAATGCAGGGCCGAATTGGTCTAGATTTGTAGCCATACCTCCTTCACCACAGGCTACGTGAAATGCCATGCATTGACCTTGGTAAGCCATCCTAGGTGCTGGCCCATTAATTAGTGCTAAATCAATTTGTTCGGGTGTTGCTTCATCATTTGCGACCATGTGTAATGCCTCTCGCCACAATGCTTCCTGTAATCGAGTTGCAATAAATCCTGGAATTTCTTTTTTAAGCAAAATTGGGACTTTACCGACCGCTTTATAAAAGCTGACCGCCTGATCAACACATAGTTTATTTGTGTATTCACTAGCAACGACCTCAACCAGTGGAAGTAAGTATGGAGGGTTAAAAGGATGTCCTACTATTGCTCTATCTTTTGTATTACAGTTCTTTACGATGTCTGAAATTAATAGCCCAGAAGTTGATGAAGCTATAATAACGTTTGGGTTTAAAAATAAATCAATTTGGGAATAAAAATCTTGCTTTACAGTTAGTATCTCTGGAATGCTTTCCTGTACGAAGTCGACCTCGCTTAAGCTCTCTTTTAAGTTGGTTAAGATTTGCATTCTTTCTAACGATGCTGTTTTATCAATCCCTAATTTTTCCAATGTTTCCCAAGCCGTTTTGATTAATGACTTATAATTATCTATTTCATTCACTGAGTGGAGATAACACTTTACATTTAGGCCTTTAGCTAGAAAGTGAGCGGCCCAACCAGCTCCTATGGGTCCGCCTCCAATACTAGCCACTGTTGAGATCTTATTTAAACCTTCCAAGCTATTTTCCTTTAAAATTTGGATCTCTTTTTTCAACAAACGCCGCCACACCTTCAGCTGCATCGTCCGATTTAAGCATATTCGAATATGTTGACAAATTGCCTGACCGCATTTCTGAAAAAGCCTCTCTTAAAGCTTTACATTCTATCGCTCTTAAAACTTCCTTTACGCTTTGCATCGCCAGAGGAGCTGTCAGCGCCATTTTTTCTGCCCACTCTCTTGCAGAATCTAAAAGTGAAGATTTATCAACCACTTTATTTACCAATCCAAAGCTTTTTGCTTCCTGAGCTGACATTCTACGACCAAGAAAAAACATTTCCATTGCAATATTGTATGGAATTCTTCTAGGTAACCTTTGAAGTGCACCAGCGTCAGGAACAATACCTAGTGGCATCTCAGGCAGTCCAAATTCAACATGCTCTGCTGCTATAATCAAATCACAGGACATTGCAAGCTCAAAACCTCCACCAATTGCGTGACCATTTAGAGCGCAAATCACTGGTTTGTTCAAATTCCAATTTTCTGTTAATCCGGCAAAACCACCGTCACCGTAGTCTGCCTTTTCCCACCAATTATCTAGCGCCATTTCTCCAGAATTAACGGCTTTAAGGTCCCATCCAGCTGAAAATATCTTATCTCCTTCACCAGTAATTATTCCAACTCTAAGTTCGGAATTATCTCGTAATTCCGCAAAAGCTTTTCCAAGATCTTGACTAAGTTTAAGGTCTATAGCATTTACTTTTGGCTTGTTGATTTTGATTTCTAGTACTTTTTCTTTTACTTCTACCTCTAGATGACTTGTCATTTTATGTTCCTAATGAAAAGCAGGAAGAACTTCTTCACAGAACAACTCGAGTGATTTCTTCTGTGAACCATGATCTAACCCCATTGATGCGTAATAGATAAAATTATCCACGCCGAGATATTCATAACGCTTTAATTTTTTAATAACCTCGTCTGGTGTTCCAAACAGTAAATTTTCTTCGAGCATAGTAGGATTATATTCCTCTCTATTTTCAAGTTCTTTCAAAGCAATTTCCTTGGGAAATCCATCTTTAACGTCACCTAAATTTTTAAACAAATTTTCAAATTGGCCTAATATACGTTGAATAGCTCTTATATAGATACTCGCTTCTTCTTTGTTTTTATAGACAGCAGCATGCCTCATCATCGCAAAAATGGGTTTAAAGCCATTAGAAGCACTTTCCAAAGCATCATCAAGGCGTTGTTTGTAGAGCTCTGCCTCTGAAAATGGTCTAGTTAAAGGCCAAGACATTATATTGCAATGATTTTTTACTGCATAGTCATAGGTTATAGGTGCTCTAGCAGCTACCCATACAGGGGGCCCACCTTTTTGCAAGGGTTTTGGAACAGAGGTAGATAATGGGAAAGACCAAAATTCACCATTATGCTCGTAATCTCCTTCCCATAGCTTCTTGATAACTGGAAGACTCTCCTGCATATATTTCCATGCATCAGATTGTTTGAGTCCTGGGTGCATTCGATCAAATTCTCGTTGATATGCCCCCGAACCTATACCAAATTCAAGACGACCCTCAGTAATTAGGTCTGTGAAAGCAGCCTCTCCAGCCAGTTTGATTGGATGCCAATAGGGGGCTGCTGCCACAGCAGTGCCGAGCCTTACATAGTTTGTATTTTCTGCCCACCATGTAATTATTTGAAAAGGGTTTGGTGCAATTGTCATTTCCAAGGCGTGGTGTTCAGCAGCCCATACAATATTAAAACCACTTTGATCAGCCATTTGAACCATCTCTAGTGTATGGTTTTTCACGTCCTTCATTGACAAAGAGTTGTCTGCTCTTTCTAGATTTATTGCTAAATCAAATTTCATTTACTTAATCCCCCTAAAAAATCTTTTATACTTTATTTCATTACAAATGGATTAGCTGCCGGTTCATCTGACATATTCATCCAAACCGTTTTAGGTCGAGTGTAGTCATATATCGCTTGAAAACCACTTTCTCGACCATAACCTGAGTTTTTAAATCCTCCAAATTCTGCAATCGGAGACACAACCCTATATGTGTTAACCCATACTATTCCAGCATGAACTGCCTTACTTACTCTTAGACACTTAGAATTACTTTTTGAAAAAATGCCAGCTGCCAAACCATGTTTTGTATCATTAGCAAGAGATATGACCTCTTGCTCAGTTTTAAATTTTATTACGGATAGCACAGGTCCAAATAATTCAGTATCTACTATCTTTAGTTTCTGACTAGGGCAGTCTACTATTGTTGGCTCAAAAAACAATTCACCAAGACCTTCGGGTGATTTACCACCACACAACAAAGTTGCACCTTCTTCTACAGCAAACGCAAGCTCAGTTTTTATATTCTCGAGTTGCCCTTTAGTGCATAGAGGGCCCATTTGGGTTTCGTCTAATAAAGGGTCCCCAATTTTTATGTTTTTTGCCTGCTTAACAATTAATCTTAAAAATTCATCTGCTATATTTTCTTGAAGGTATAATCTCGACCCAGCAACACAGCTTTGACCTGTTGCGCCAAAAATTCCAGCTATAGAGCAATTTACTGCGTTCTCGATATCAGCATCATCAAATACAATAAAAGGTGACTTGCCCCCCAGCTCTAAAGACACTTCTGCAAAATTTTCGGCAGAATTTCTTATGACATGGCGCGCAGAAGTCGGTCCTCCAGTGAACGAAATTCTGGCGACCTTGGGATGGCTTGTTAATTCTTTTCCACAAGGGTCTCCATGGCCTGTAATAATATTCACGACTCCCGGAGGTATGCCCGCCTCCTCAACGCATTTACCAAAAGCAAGCATAGCTGCAGATGCGTGTTCGGACGCTTTCAAAACGATAGTATTTCCCGCAGCCAATGCTGGACCAATCTTTACGGCAACAAGAAACAATTGTGAATTCCAAGGAACAATTGCTGCCACAACGCCCAATGGCTCTCTGTTTGTAAATACAAATAAATCTGTTTTATCAATCGGTAATGTTTGACCAGAGACTTTATCAGCGCACCCAGCAAAGAAGTTAAAAAATTGCGAAATATATTTTGCCTGCCATTTAGTTTCCTTTAACATTTTCCCGGTGTCTATGGTTTCAATTTTACCCAATTCCTCAGATTTGCTAGCTAGTATTTCGGCTAATTTTCTGAGATGCTCTCCTCTTTCTGTCGGAGTCATTTTTGACCATGGTCCATCAATAAATGCTTTGTGAGCCGCGTCTACTGCGCTATTAACATCCTTTGTCGATGCTTCTGGTATAGTGCACCAACTCTCTCCCGTTGTGGGGTTTGAGCTTTCAAAGGTCTTATTATCAGAGGATAAGACCCACTCTCCATCAATCAACATTTTATAGTTTTCTATTATGCCCATTTTTGCTCACACTTTCTGTTTTTTCGCCGTTAAGTTTACAAGAGAAAAATGACGAAAAACAATAACTATTTATTGTATGATAAATAAAAAGTTATTTTTACAACCGTTATTTTAACGAATAATCTAACTATCAATATAGGTGAATAAAATGTCTAAAAAAATTATTGGCGATCCATTGATTATAAATGGACGAAAGCTGTCATTATCTAAGGCTGTTAGAGCTGGCGACTTTGTATATTTAACGGGTCAAGTTCCTATGAAAAACGGTGTGGTCATAACTGAAGGTTCCATAGAAGAGCAAACAAGAATAGTGCTCGATGAAATTAAAAATACATTGATAGAGGCTGGATGTGAGTTGCAGGATATAATTAAAGCTATGGTTTGGCTGAAAAATAGAGAAGATTTCCCAGGGTTTAATTCGATTTACGGTGAGTATTTTGACCATGAGCCACCAGCTAGATCTGCCGTGGTCAGCGATCTTTTGGTGGATGTTTTAGTTGAAGTAGAAGTAGTAGCTTATAAACCTGAGTTGTGAAATGAAGAGGCAATATTTTAACGGAAACTGCTTTAAATATTTTTTTAAGAATCCTAAGTTTAAAACTATTGTTTTTATACATGGTTTAGGACTCAACCAAGATGTCTGGTCATGGCAAGTTTCTATGTTTAAAAACCATAATGTACTTATATATGATCTTCTTGGTCATGGTGACAGTAAAGATCCTGAAGGTGATATTTCTTTAAACTTGTTTGCAGATCAACTGCTGCAAATAATCAATCACATTAAATTAGAAAAATTTATACTAATTGGGTTTTCTCTGGGATCAATGATTTCTCGAAAATTTGCGTCTTTACAGCCAAGCATAGTTGAAGCTCTAGTTCTTTTAAATTCACCCAATAGGCTGTTGGATCAGGAAAGGGATGAAATTTTAGAAAGAGCAAAGTTGTTGGAAGACGAGGGTCCAGAGCCTACAACTGATGCGGCGATAAAAAGATGGTTTAGTATTCCTTTTCAGAAAAGTAATCCTCATATCGTTCAGCTTGTACGCAACTGGGTAAATAACAATAGAAAAGAAATTTATTCAAAAGTTTACCCCATACTCTATTACGGATCTATTGACCTTAAATCGCTACATGAAAGCAAGCCGACACTTATAATAACCTGTGATCAAGATTTTGCAAATGGTCCTGATGCTGCAAGAGAAATTGCAAAAAATTTTAAAAATAGCCATCTCTGTATTTTACAAAACTTGAGGCATATGGCATTGGTCGAAGACTTTAAAAAGGTTTTTATAAAAATTGATGAATTTCTTGTATCATTGAATTTACATTAACATTTTTTTGATACTTAATTATAAAGTATCTTTAATGATCGTTACGTGCTTTATTTATTTGCAAAAGAATAGGAGCTCATATGCTTAAAGAACTGAGAAAGATTGTAACCTTTGATGAAGATATATACAGTGAAGGAGGAAAAGAAGCTAATCCTATTCTTCGCATAATAGGTGTTGCTGCAGTATTATCTAATCCTTGGAAAGGTCAGGGGTTTGTAGAGGACTTGCAACCAGAAATTAAAAGAATTGCTCCTGTAATGGGTAAAGCTTTGACCGACCGTTTGATTTCAATGGTTGGTAGTGGAGAAAATATTGAAGCATACGGGAAGGCAGCATTAGCTGGGACCAGTTGTGAAATAGAGCATGCTTCAGCTATTATTCATACTTTGCAATTTGGAAACTTTTACAGGGAAGCGGTTGGTGCAAAAAGTTACCTAGGTTTTACAAACACAAGGGGTCCAGCAAATACACAAATTCAAATACCATTAATGGATAAGCATGACACTGGAAGGCGATCACATTATTTGACCGTGCAGTTCTCTATATATGATGCGCCTGGTGTCGACGAAGTAGTGTGTGCTCTCGGAGCTGCTACAAGCGGTAGGCCCCATCATAGAATAGGTGACCGATACTCAGATCTAAAAGCCCTCGGCAAGTCTGTTGATAATCCAGCTGGTATATAAAAGAAAAGGTGAAATCAATGAAACTAGATAAATTCTACGTTAATGGCGAATGGGTCTCCCCTGTAAAAGATGAAAAAATTGATATTATTAATCCATCAGATGAATCAGTTATTGGGACACTAAACGTTGGCTCTCAGCAGGATATTGATAAGGCAGTAGAGGCAGCAAAAGCTGCGTTTTCAAGCTATGCGCGGACAAGTGTAGCTGAGCGTTTAGACCTGTTGAAAGAAATAAGAAACCAGTTTAAAAATCGCTTTGATGATTTTGTGGAAGCTATCACTAAAGAAATGGGGTCGCCTGTAAAGCTTTCTCGCGGTGCACAAGCAGCTGTAGGGTTAGGTCATTTAAAGACTGCAATAAGGGTGCTAGAGGAACATAAATTTGAATATCCTTTTAATGGCTACACAGTAAGGCACGAACCAATTGGAGTTTGTGGGCTTATCACACCTTGGAATTGGCCAATTAACCAAACTATCTCGAAGCTCGGACCGTGTCTTGCCTCAGGGTGCACAGCGATCTTGAAACCAAGTGAAATATCCCCATTATCAGCTAATATAATCGCTGAGATAATGGATGCCGCAAAAGTTCCTAAAGGAGTTTTTAATATGGTGCATGGCTTGGGTCCAGTTGTAGGGGAGGCCTTATCTAACCATAAGGATGTTGATATGATGTCTTTTACTGGTTCAACGAGGGGAGGGGTCGCTGTTGCTCAGGCTGCGGCAAAATCGGTCAAGAGAGTTAGTCAGGAACTTGGAGGAAAATCACCAAATATAATTTTTGATGATGAAAAGTTTGAGCAATCGGTCACTGTTGGCGTGCAAAAAATTATGGAGAATACAGGACAGTCTTGTAATGCCCCAACTCGCATGATTGTTCCAAAAAATCGACAACATGAAGCTTTGGAAATTGCAAAAAATGTTGCAGAAAAATTGATAACCGGTGACCCAACAAAAGAGGAAACAGACATTGGCCCTCTAGTCAGTCAAGCTCAATTCGATAAAGTGCAAAGGTTAATTGAATCAGGGATTAAGGCTGGTGCTCAATTAGTAACTGGTGGATTAGGAAAGCCTATGGGGCTTAATGCTGGTTATTTTGTTAAGCCGACTGTTTTTGGAGATGTAAAAAACTCCATGGAAATTGCCCAAGAAGAAATATTTGGACCTGTCTTATCTGTAATACCGTATGAAGACATTGATAATGCGGTTCAGATTGCGAATGACACAAGCTATGGCCTTTCTGCTTATGTCTGTGGTAGTGATTCAGAAAAATTAAGGAGCGTCGCGAGGCAAATAAGAGCAGGTCAAATCCATGTTAATTATGGTAGCGGGGGAACCAATGCACCATTTGGCGGTTTTAAGCAATCGGGTAATGGGCGTGAAAAGGCTGAATGGGGTTTGGAAGAATTCTTAGAGACTAAAGCAATAATGGAGTAAAAAGTATCACTAGGGGGATTTGATTTGTCTATTGAATCAGGAACAAGCAATAATTTTACGGTAGATTGTTTGCAGTATGCTAATTGGTCTAAGGAAATTTTTGAGCAGATGAGACAAGGTGGAGTTGACTGTGTTCATGTAACTATTGCCTACCATGAAAACTTTCGGGAAGCTATTTTAAACCTTGAGAAATGGAACGAATATTTCAATAGTTATTCGGAGTATATCGTGCAAGCAGGTAGCTATAATGAAATATTATCTGCTAAGAAAAATAATAAAACAGCTATTATTTTCGGTTTTCAAAATCCGGCTCCAATAGAAGACGATATTTCTTTGTTAGAAGTTTGGCAAAAGCTTGGTATTCGATTTATGCAACTATCTTATAACAATCAATCGCTCCTTGCTACAGGTTGTTATGAAAAGAATGACCCTGGTTTAACACGAATGGGGAAAGAAGTTATTAAGGAAATGAATAGGCTTGGGATTGTTGTTGACATGAGCCATTCTTCTGATCGATCAACCTTAGAGGCAATTGATAATTCATCACGGCCTATTGCAATTACCCATGCCAACCCTGCGTTTTGGCATTCTGCTTTGAGAAATAAGTCAGATGAAGTTCTAGACCGAATGTTTAAAAACGGTGGTATGTTGGGATTTTCTCTTTATTCACATCATTTACATAATGGGAGTAATTGTACTATCAAAGACTTTTGTAAAATGATTGCAAAAACGGCAGAAAAATTTGGATCAAAAAATATTGGGATAGGAAGTGATCTTTGTCAGAATCAGCCCGATAGTATAGTAGAGTGGATGAGAAATGGAAGATGGACCAAAACAAAAGACTTTGGAGAAGGAGATTCTTCTAACCCTGGCTTTCCTATTCAGCCTAATTGGTTCAAGTCAAACAAGGATTTTGTCAATATTAAGAATGGATTAAAGAATATTGGATTTGATAATAATGAAATTAATTCTATTATGGGACTTAATTGGATGAAGTTTTTCGAAAGTTCTTTTAGCAAAGAGATCTAAGTTGGCAGTAGAAAAAAAAATACAGCTGTGTGGTTCACAGCCAAATATAAGAAAGCCTTCCGAGGTTATGAAACTTGAAAGAATGGGGTCCTTCCATCCATCGAGGCTATCTTTTGCAAGAATATTGATCCGTAAAATGATACAGGAAAAAACGCATATTAGTTGTTCGCGTTGGGAAATGGATGAAAAAGGATTTGGTTATGCGGTTTATCAGTTGAACCTTTTTGGAAAAGACTTGGCATTAATTGCATTTTCTAATCATCTTGAGAGTTCACAAAGGACTGATAGAGTTATTGCATCAAGTTGGGATACCTCTTTTGCGCTGTTTGATGGCGTTCCATCGATTCCAGACATTGAAAGACTTAAAACACAGTTACCTTTTCAAGAGGCGGGTAGGTATAGAAATACTGAGCTAGTTCTGAGTAGGGCTAATAAATCTGTAAGGATGTTTGAGCTGGTAGCGAAGTCACTAAGTGAAGGTGAGCAACCTCCAATCGAGCTGATAAATGAAATCGGATATTTAATGCGAACTACGGCAGTGTATGGAAACGGAAAATTCGGCATTGATGATAGAAAAAATCATTGTGAACATTCTGACTTCTCTGTCCCATTTCAGCTTGAAATGCTAACGGTGTACTTGATTAGAGGCTTTTCACTAGACCTAGTTAATCATGTTGCGAAAGCCCTTAACCCTAAAAAATTTGTTTCCCTTGATAAAAAAATTCAAAGATATCTAGGAATTGGTAATGCAACTGGGCTTGGGATGGCTCCATTTTTGGTCAAACACCCTGTCTTATTAAATAATTGGTTTCAAGTTCGTGAAACCGCATTGTCAAGGATGATTAATTTAGCAGAGCTTTCTAACGAAAAGGCTGAAAGATTAATTGAGTTAACATTTAGAGTTAAAGTCTTCATTAACTCTTGGAAGACAGATGATAATAGACTGAAGAAAAGAATTGACACCTTGGAAACTGAGTGGGCATCAATGATAAATGAATTTACTTTAGAAAAATTGTTAAAAATTAATGCTTTAGAGGATATATTTAATATTTCTAAAAAATATTCGATAGAATGCCAAGAGTTAGTAGTGTCCTTGTTTTTGGAAGTTGGTGGAGATTTAATTGACGGGCTTGATCTGTGTTTAGAGAGTACCAAATTGCCTATGCTCTATCCTAATATGAGAGTGCATGAATTAGCTGACTTAATAAAAAAGAACTTCTCTTGGGCTTTGAAAATAGATTTTTCTTTGGAAGAAAATCAATCAAGGTTTTGGTATGTCTCAGAAGAAAAATTGGAGCCGAGATTAGGAAATCGCTATGAAGAGGAAGGTCAAGATTTAGAAAAGCCTTTAGATATTGCTAGGAGGGTGTGTTCTTTGCATGCTGATCTCGGAAGTATCGACAATGATATGATAGTAGCGGAATTTTTAATGAAACACCCTGAACATCGATTTATTATTCGCAGGATACAAACGAATGCTTGGGCTCCATACTCCGAAATACACGATAATTTAATTGATGAACATTGCAAACCTATAGATATGCTACGTTGTAAACTATCCTTTTTTGGCGCATCTAAATTTGATCCGAAATCAGACAGGTGGGTTAGAGTTAACTTGTTTCAAGGAGCACCCCTAAAAAACGAACTCAATGACCAAAAAAATGACGATTGGTGGATGCCTACACTCGAATATTCCTAATGGATCTTTCTTTTTCGGAGCTAAAAGACTTAGTATTTAACGCAAGTATGGGTAGCAACCTTCCTGTTGGGGTCTGTGAGGATTTATCGTATGGTGTTACTTTTCTAGAGTCACGTTCTTTGCCTGGTGGCAAAGAGCTTTTATATTCCCTAAAGTGTGAACGCCACCCACCAGTATCACCAAAAAAAAAAGGGCTAAGTCTTATTTTTAGCAATTCACGAGCTATTTTCGAAGGTCTTAGCGCAATTGATTTGCTTGTTTCAGAGGCGTGTGAAAATGTGATATTGGAAAATATTGACTCTTCGATGCTTTTGGTTGGACTAGCCTCTAACTATTATGGTCTTAGTTTTAGTTTTTATAAAAATAAAAAAATCTGTGCTGCGCTTTTTAATAATCAACTTAATTGGGAAAACGACAACTACAGACGCAGCAATAATATAGAGATACGCTCAAACAACAGTGAGCTGAACAATCCGTTAGCTAAACGCTCACGAATGTTGTTAGATGACAATGTGTTCAAAGAACTTTCTAATCTAGCATCTAACATGCTGGTTCCCGAAAGCGAACTATCTCGAGCAACGGGAGCAGGGGCTGGAAATATAGATAATGATTAATTGTTTTAGTTAAAATTACCTAAGCCTTGTAACAATGGCGCAAAATTTTGAAGCACACCGGGAAGCGACCTAATATCTTCAATCACTCCGTCTTTTGCAGATACAATTGCTGAAAACAAGTCATTTCGATCCTGTGATATTTCATCAATTGAAAGACTATTAGATCCATCATAATCAATATTAGCCATTAACGTTTGGGTAATCAGGGGCAAAAAAGGTACAATTGCAACATACACTCCAAAGGTGGTAGTCTTATCTAAGTCATCATTAGTATTTTGGCCTAAGAGAACTGAAACCAAGCTTAGGGAGCGAAGTCCTCTATTTAATTCAGCTCGGTGAAGTTTCTTGTCTTTGTTTACATCTAAAAATTTAAATAAATCTTGAAGGCATTTGTCTTGCTCAGGGTTTCTGCATGCCTGTACTACTGGGCTGTTAAGCAAGCTAAGTAATTCTCCATATTTGCTCTCTATTAACGGATCATTACTTTCGCATTTATAGTATATTGTGTCTTGCGTTTGCTGGTTTTTTAGAAAACTATAATCAGACCCATCCCAGTTTTCTGGAGGATATCTTTCTACTAATTGTCCCCTATCTATTTGATAAAAGTAGTTGAAATTTGGATTGTTATCACTTGTTTGGAATGCTGTCCAATTTTCTACATTTTTAGGAAACACAAAATTAAATTCAACTTGAGAGTCATCTTCATAAATATAGCCGTTGGTTCCAATAAATAGAGCATATTGCTCTATTGAAAACTTACAAGATTTACCAGACCAATACCCTTGATACTTTAAAGGAATTTGATCAGAAAACGCGTTGCCAATCAGTACGAAAAAAGAAAAAATAGTAAGTATAATAGTTCTCATATTACATCTCCTGTTATCCAAAAGGTGGACTAACCTGATATCTCAGTTTAGTTTATACTATGAATTGGTCAAAAAATCGAAAGTATTTTTTACAGCGAGGAATTTCAGATGGCGCAAGAACACGATAACTCAATGATGGAAAACTTATACTGGTGGGGTGTGCCCACTCTCTTCAGATGTCCTCAGGAAAAAGTTTTAGGAAGCGATATTTCATTGGTGGGCGTTCCGCATTCCACAGGAAATGGGACAACGGAAAGAGACCAACATTTGGGGCCAAGAGCGCTTAGGAATATCTCAGCAATTGGTCGACGAGCACATTTAGATTTTGGAATAAATCCTTGGGAAATTGCAAAAATTATTGATGCGGGTGACGTACCTTTCCCAAAGGCAAACGATAACGAAGATTGTATAGCGCAAATCACTAATTTTTTCAAAACAATAGATAATACCAACTCTAAACCTATCTCTATTGGGGGTGACCATTCCATAACTGGTGGGATAATTCAAGCTCTAGGAAAAGGCAAAATTTCGGATGGGAAGCCTGTTAGTTTGCTGCATCTAGATGCGCATACTGATGTTTTTACGAAAGTCGATCATTTTTTAGGTTCAAAGAAGTCCGCCGCGCATTGGGGCGCTTATCTTGCTGATCAGGGTAATGTTGATCCAAAATCATCTATGCAAATTGGTCTAAGAGGACACCCACGCACATTAGACTGGCTGGAACCAAGTTATGAGTACGGATACAACGTTGTCACAATGAAAGAATTTAGGGAGAGGGGTCTTGAATCTGTTATCGCTCAAGCAAAACAAATACTCGATGGAAGGCCTGTATATATTACGTTTGATCTTGATTGCCTTGATCCAACAATAGCACCTGCTGTTGCAAATTTGGAAGCAAGCTCTAAAGGTTTTGATATAGATGAAGCAATAAGTTTAGTAAGGCTGACACGAGGCATGAATGTCATTGGTGGAGATATTGTTTGTATGATGCCAACAAAAGATAGTCCAAATAATATAACTGCACATACAGCTATGGCTATAATGTTTGAGATGATATGTGTAATGGCTGAAAACAAGAAAACTTCAAAAATGTGAAGTCATTTTTTGTTTTTTTCAAGAATTTGACTAACTATATATCAAGAGTTCTAAGGAGACTGATATGATAATAAGGTTCTTAACGTTTGCGGCGTATGCTTTTTCGTTTTTCACCCTAGTGGGTGCTGGAGGGTTGCCCACCTCAAATTCAGGTGGAACATCTTCAAGTAGTGGTTCATCCTCAAACAGTTATTCAGGGGGTGCCAGTAATCCCTTATCAAATCCCTTAACCGCCCTTGAATTAAAAAACGGTCTAAATATGGTGCAATCGCTTGTCTATGGAAAAAAATACGAAAAGGCTGAAATTAAATTAATTTCACTGGAGGTAAAATTTCCACAAAACGCAGACATTCAGAATTATTTGGGCTTTGTTAGCCGTAAAATGAATAAATTGGGGAAAAGTGATGCATACTATAAAAAGGCACTTCAATTAAACCCAATGCACAAAGGAGCCTTAGAGTATCAAGGAGAGTTATTTCTACAATACAAAAATTTAGAAAAGGCAAATGCTAATCTGAAGTTGCTTGAACGAATTTGCGGTGTAAACTGTGACGAGTATAAAGATTTAAAAAAAGCTATTGAAAATTTTAAGTAAGATAAAAATTAAATAATTTTTCATGACATAATATTGTTTAAAGCTTGAAAATTTTGTATCGAGGTTGTTATGTGTGGGATAGTTGGTCTATACGCAAAAAAAGAGAATATATATGCAAATCTAGGACTTCATCTATCAAAAATGCTCGAAAGTATGAGCGATAGAGGTCCCGATAGTGCTGGATTAGCGATTTTTGGGAAGCCAATTGCAAAGAGAGCTAAAATAATGGTTCAGTCTCAGTCCCCCGAAGATGATTTTCAAAAGCTAAAAAAGTTTTTATCTACTAAAAAAGAAGTATCCTTCAGTTTTGCATCTCATTCCACACATGCAGTCATAAAGCTTGACGTGAAGCAAAAAGATAAGGTTATCAATCTAATTAATGATACCTTCCCCAATTTGAGAATATTAAGTGTTGGAAAAAAAATGGAAATTTATAAAGAGGTAGGCAAGCCGGCTGAAGTCGTAAAAAGATTTCAAATAGCTAAAATGAAGGGGACCCACGGTATTGGCCACACTCGTATGGCAACAGAATCCGCAGTTACAACACTTGGTGCGCATCCATTCTCTACAGGTGAAGATCAATGTTTGGTGCATAATGGGTCGCTATCAAATCATAACTCTCTTCGAAGAGAATTAATGAGAAAAGAGATGACTTTTGAAACAGAAAATGACTCTGAGGTAGCTGCCAGCTTTATTACTTACAGAATGAATAATGGAAAAACACTTAAGGAAGCTTTGGAAGGCGCCCTTGTAGAGCTTGATGGTTTTTATACTTTCGTAGTTGGTACAGAAAACGGTTTTGGCGTTCTAAGAGATCCGATCGCTTGCAAGCCCGCAGTACTCGCAGAGACATCTGATTATGTAGCTTTTGGGTCCGAGTATAGAGCATTAACCTCTTTGCCAAAAATAGAAAAGGCCAAAGTCTGGGAGCCAGAGCCCGCTACTGTTTATTTTTGGGGACATTAAAAATGCATATTCTTGATTTTAACAAGTTGTCCTTGAGGGACATTAATAAGACTTTGCAAGGATCTATTAAAAATAGCTTTTTCTCGATAAGAAACCCAAAAGGAAGCCACGCGTTAGCTGTTGGTATCAATAAAAAGATTACTGTGAAAATTGTTGGTAGTGTTGGATATTACTGTGCAGGAATGAATAAATTTTCTGATATCAAAGTTGAAGGATCAGCTGGCCCAGGATTAGGCGAAAATATGATGTCAGGGAACATTAATGTTACCGGTGATGTAAGTCAATATGCAGGAGCCTCGGGGCATGGGGGAAGCATATTAGTCGGAGGAAATGCCTCTTCAAGATGTGGTATTTCAATGAAGGGTATAGACATCATCGTAAAGGGGAATGTTGGCCACATGTCTGCCTTCATGGCACAAAAGGGGAATTTGGTTATTTTCGGTGATGCTGGACATGCTTTAGGGGATAGCATCTACGAAGCTAATATATATGTCGCAGGTGAAGTTGCCTCTTTAGGTGCAGATTGTATTGAGAAAAAAATGACAAGAAAGCATCTTAGTAATTTAAAAAATATTTTATCAAATGCTAATGTTTCTGATTATAATCCAGATACCTTTAGGCGGTTTGGCTCTGCTCGTTCACTTTATAACTTTAATGTAGATAATGCTAAAATATATTAGGAAAATTACGTGAAAAAAAAATCAATTACAGAACCAAGAACTTCGCATACTTTCGATGCATATACAAACTCTGAAATTAGAAGAGCAGCTGAGACTGGTATATATGACATAAGGGGAGGGGGGTCTAAAAGAATTTTACCAAACTTTGATGATTTATTATTTCTTGGAGCTTCGATTTCTAGGTATCCCTTAGAGGGTTACAGAGAGTCTTGCAATACAAAAGTGATCCTAGGCGACCGATTTAGTTCTAATCCTCTAAATCTTGAAATTCCAATTACTATAGCAGGAATGAGCTTCGGAGCTCTATCCGCGCAAGCAAAAGAGGCTTTAGGAAGAGGTGCTAGTTTGGTTGGAACATCGACAACAACGGGTGATGGGGGAATGACAAAAGAGGAAAGAGGTCATTCAAAACAGCTAGTCTATCAACTTCTCCCTTCTAGATACGGAATGAACCCTGATGATCTTAGAAAGGCAGATGCAATCGAAATCGTCGTAGGTCAAGGTGCGAAGCCAGGTGGTGGAGGAATGTTACTTGGTCAAAAAATAAATGATAGAGTTGCAGAAATGCGAACGCTGCCAAAAGGAATTGATCAAAGATCACCATGTAGGCATCCTGATTGGACAGGGCCAGACGATATGGAGATCAAGATACTTGAGCTGAGAGAAATTACTGGATGGAAGGTCCCTATTTTTGTAAAAGTTGCTGGTTCTAGGCCATATTATGATGTGGCTCTAGCTGCCAAATCTGGTGCCGATGTCGTGGTTGTGGACGGAATGCAAGGAGGTACAGCAGCGACTCAAGAGGTATTTATAGAAAATGTAGGTATACCCACGCTGGCGTGTGTGAGACCTGCTGTTAGAGCATTACAGGAATTAGGCTTGCATAGAAAAGTGCAGCTGATTATTTCGGGAGGAATAAGGAATGGTGCTGATGTCGCAAAAGCATTGGCTTTAGGTGCTGATGCAGTATCGATTGGATCTGCTGCATTGATTGCGCTTGGAGACAATGATCCAAGGTATCAGAAAGATTATGAAAAATTAGGTACAACAGCTGGTTCGTTTGATGATTGGCACGAAGGTCTCGATCCTGCAGGAATAACGACTCAAGACAAAAAACTGGCTAAGCGTTTAGACCCCAAGCTAGGGGGAAGGCGGTTGGCAAATTACCTTAACGTAATGACAATGGAAGCGCAAACCATTGCAAGAGCTTGTGGTAAAAATGATCTTAGAAACTTAGAACCAGAAGATCTGTGCGCTTTAACGGTGGAGTCGGCTGCAATGGCTGGAGTACCATTAGCTGGAACCAACTGGATCCCTGGCACTTAATTATTCTAAAAAACTTTTTCTAATTTGCTCCAAAGTTTCTACTTCATTAGTAGGCTTATCCCACCTAATTCTTTTAAACCTAGGAAACCGTAAAGCAATTCCAGACTTATGTCTTTTACTCAAAGACATTTCATCAAATGCAATTTCTACGACCAATGTTTTTTCAACCTCTCTAACAGGTCCAAATCGGTTTATAGTTTTTGATCTTACAAACTTATCTAATCTATTTAACTCTTCATAGGTAAAGCCGGAATATGCCTTGCCTATGGGAACAAGTTCCTTTTCTTTGTTAAAGACACCAAAAGTATAGTCTGAGTAAAAAGAACTCCGCTTTCCATGTCCTCTTTGTGCATACATAATTATCGCATCTACATTCTTTGGGTTTCTTTTCCATTTAAACCATTTGCCACGTGGTCTCCCAGCAATATAAGGGCTGGAAACTGATTTGATCATTACACCTTCATGTATTTGCTTATCGGAAATATCTCTTATTTTGTCTAAAAATCTCCAGTCTTTAAACTCAATTGTTTCCGATAAAAACATTGGAGATCTATTCGTCCTAAAATAGGAATTGAGAACTTTTTTCCTTTCAATAAGCGTTTTATCTCTCAAATCATCGCCGTTAAAAAACAAAACATCATATACTTTTATAAAACATGGGTTTGTTTTTATAAACTTTTCTGAAGGAGTTTTTTTGTTTAGCCTTTGCTGAAGATCGTTAAATGTTTTTGGTTCATTATTAATTCCAGCAAGTAATTCTCCATCTAGTACAAAATTACCTCGTATTGTCTTAATGATTTCTGGAAAAGACTTAGAAACTTCATCGCCTGTCCTTGAATAAAGGCGACATCCTTCACCATGGCTTACAACTTGAACTCTAATTCCGTCCCATTTATATTCAGCAACGAAATCTTTTGGATTTGCTGCTACCAAATCTTTTTCCATCACAAGCGGATGAGCAAGCATCATTGGATGAAATATGTCATAGATTGAAATTTTCGGTTTACAACCCTTATTCTCAAGCCAGTAAAACAAATTAATGTAAGGAAAGTGTAACCCATGCCAAATCTTTTCAATTTCTTCAAGACCAACGTTGCCATAATTTGCTAATGCTTGCTTTACGAGCCTGCTCGATACCCCAATACGCAAGCTTCCTGTAAAAAGTTTAATAAAAGCCCATCTTTGATCAGCCGTACTAATGTTTAGAATATTAATTATATAGTTCTTAAGCTCATCAGTTTTAGCCTTTTTTAGGTTTTCGAATAAAGAAGAAAGTCTCGGCATATTGCCACCTTTTTCTTGGTCCCATAACAAAGATATAGTTTCAGCTAAATCACCTACATAGTCGTAAGATAGGTCAAACAAGTGTTCGTCTTGCTTTTCTTTGATTAATTCTTTAAAGAATGAAGATTTGATGTTTTTAAAGTTAAGTGAACCGGTAAGTGCTGCCAAAGCATACCCTCGGTCGGGGTCAGGTGTTGAGCTAAAATACTGTTCTAATAGTGATAGTTTTCTGTTCCTTGAGCTCGTCAAAATAAGATCTGATAGTAAATTCGAAAAAGCTTTCATTATAGTTCACTTGTTTCATCTCTATGTTGAAGAGAAAGTGGCTCAGCTTGAATTCCGTTTTTTTCGCACCAATATTTTAGAGCATCTTCTCTTCCGTGTGTTATCCAAACATTTTCTGCTCCAGTCTGTTTAATGGTATTAGTAAGCTCATTCCAATCAGAATGATCTGATATAACAAGAGGAATTTCAATTTGGCTTTGCTTAGCGCGCTGTTTAACTTGCATCCAGCCGGAAGCATAACATCTAGTAATATTTTCAAAACGTCGTGACCATCTATCCTTGAGTGCAGAAGGGGGTGCTACAATGATTTTCCCTTTAAAGTCTTTTTTGTTGTCTAAAGTAGCCTTTCTAAGAGTACCAAGCTTAATTCCTTTGCTTTGATAAAAGTCACACAATTTATCCATTGATCCATGAACAAAAATATCGTCTGAAAACCCTGCCTCTCGAAGAAGCCAGATAATTCTTTGTGCTTTACCAAGTGAATAGGCCCCAATTAAGAATGTATTTTCTCTATTTTTGGAAATATTGTCCAGCAATCGATCAATTTCCATTTCTGGTTTATTAAATTTAAATATTGGCAATCCGAAGGTAGCCTCGGTAATAAGCAAATCACATGGAACGACCTCAAAGGGATCTAAATGTCGATCTAATATTGTTTTATAGTCCCCAGTAACAACAATTCTGTGCTTTGCTGTCTCTAGTAAAACTTGTGCGCTTCCCAATATATGTGCTGCAGGGTAAAACGTAACGCTTATCTTTCCTATTTTCACCGAATGCCCATATTTAATTGTCTGAAAACTGCTTGCACACTTCTCACCATATCTAATTTTCATAATTTCAGAGGTTTCAGGAGTGCAGAGCACATGTTTGTGGCCTGCTCTTGCGTGATCGGCGTGCCCATGGGTTATTATTGCCCTTTCTACAGGAAAAAAAGGGTCTATATATGTATCGATGTCTCTAATATAAAGTTTGTTATCAATGGATATCATATTTAGAAAGATTAGTTATTGCTGTAAGTTTTAAACATAATCCAATTGACATGTGGCTCAAGAAAAAAGGTTGGTCTTTATATGACCATCAAAGAGAGACTTTAAGCTTGATCAAGAAGGGGTTTGATGTGATTTTACATGCCCCAACGGGCGGAGGTAAAACAATTGGTGGTTTTATGCCATCGATCGATGACTTCATAAATAATAATTACAAAAGCCAGGAATTCCATACTCTATATATATCACCCCTAAAAGCCTTAACAGCTGATGTTCAAAGAAATTTACTCATTCCAATCAATGATTTAAATATTAATATTAAAGTAGAGACCCGAACAAGTGACACTTCAACATATAATAAAGCTAAGCAAATTAAAAAGCCTCCTAATTTTCTGATGACAACTCCTGAATCATTCGCACTTCTGATGGCAAGGACGGATATCATTAATTTGTTTAAGAATTTAAAATTTGTTATTATCGATGAGCTACACACCTTTTTCGATTCAAAAAGAGGGCACTTATTAAGCTTAAATTTAGCAAGGCTACGATCTATAAAACCGTTTCAAGTAATTGGGCTCTCAGCTACTCTAAAGAATACTAATCTTGCTAAAAATTATCTTTCAAATAATAAGAATACAAAGCTTGTCAGTACTCATTCAAAGGTCACACCAGAAATTACGATATTAAATTCAGGAAATAGAATTCCTTGGTCAGGCCATTCCCCGAGATATGCTCTTTCAGAAATATATTCAGAAATACTCAAATTTAAGTCATCTATTCTTTTTGTAAACACGCGAGCTCAGGCGGAAATATTATTTGAAAGCCTTTGGGCAATAAACAATCAAAATAAAAAAATAGCGATTCATCACGGAAGTCTAGAAAAAGAGCTTAGAAAAAAAGTAGAACGGGAAATAGTCGAAGGGCATGTAGAGTGTGTAGTTGCCACCAGTTCATTAGACTTGGGTCTTGACTGGGGTAATATTGACTTGGTTATGCAGATAGGAGCTCCTAAAGGTGTTGCAAGGTTGGTCCAGAGAATTGGTAGAGCAAATCACACGATCAATACTCCTTCAAGAGCTATTCTCGTTCCGACTAATTGTTTCGAGTATATAGAATGTATTGCTGCAAAAGAGTGTGTGGAGTTAAATTTTCTTGAAGATGAAATATACTCTGAAGGCTCTTTAGATGTACTTGCCCAGCATCTTGTTGGTGTTGCAATTTCCCAAAAATTTAAAAAAGAGGATTTATATAAACAAATTAAAGAAGCATGGCCCTACAGAAATCTTAATATTGAGGATTTTGAAAAAACTCTTTCATTTGTTGAAAATGGAGGTTATTCCCTTCAGGCTTATGATGAGTATTCACGGTTGAGGAGGGATGGGGAATATTATGAAATTAAGGATAAATCACTAGTCACAAAATATAAGATGAATATTGGAACTATTGTTGAAGCCGAAATGTTGCGTCTAAGGGTAGGCAATAGATATTTAGGAAATATTGAGGAGTGGTTCATTAGTGGTTTATCAGCAGGGGACACGTTCATATTCGGCGGAAAGAGGCTGATGTTTGAGAAAGTTATTGGAAATATTGCATATGCTAAAATTACCGCCCTTGAGCATCAAAAAATACCATCTTTTAAAGGAGGAAATTTGCCGCTGTCGACCCATCTCTCAAAAACTGTAAGAAAGATTTTTTCCAAACGACTTGAGGTAGTAGATCTTCCCGATAGTTTAAAAAAATGGTCAGAGCTGCAGACAAAGTTTTCTTCCTTCCCAAAAGAGAATGAATTCCTTGTCGAAACCTTTAAGAGAAAAAATGGTAAGCAGGAAAAATATTATATGGCGGTTCATCCATTTGAAGGAAGAAATACGCACCAAACTCTAGGATTTCTAATTCTAAGACGAATTAAAAAGCTTGGCGTGCAACCTTTTGGATTTGTTGCGAATGATTATTCCATTTTATTTTCATTTTCTAAAGAAATTGAAGACATCGACTTTCTTTTTTCTCAAGATATTTTAATCGAGGATTTATATGAATGGTTAGAAGAAACTCCATTAATAAAAAGATTATTTAGAGAAATCGCTATAATCTCCGGATTAATTTATAAAAATCTCCCTGGCAACCAAAAAACGGGTAAACAAGTGACTTTTAATACTGACTTGATTTATGAAGTATTAAGAAAGCATGAACCGCACCATATATTATTAAAAATCACTACAGAAAATGCTAAGAAAGACCTCATCGATCTTGATAGGCTTTCAACGTTTCTATTTAGAATTAAAAACAAAAAAAAGATAAACAAACTCAATAGAGCATCTGCTCTAGCTTTCTCTTTACTCTTTGAATATCATAAAGAAACACCAGATAAAAATGAGCTAGATGATTTTTATTTAGAGAAGCTCGAGAACGAATTGCTCGAAGAAGTCAATGCATTATAAGGACGTTATTTTTGCTGATAAAAAGTTCTCCTTCTTTGCAAATGGCGAACTTTATTGGCCAAGTAAAAAGACTCTTATTATTTCTGATCTACACTTTGAAAAAGGTTCTTTTTTCACAGAGTCAAATCAGTATATTCCACCATTTGATACTATTGAGACGCTAAGACAACTTTCAAATTTCATAAACAAACATCCTGTCGCAAAAATAATTTTTCTAGGCGATTTGATTCATGACAAATTTGCCTTTCAAAGGATGACTGCAAAATCAAAAGAACTTTTTTTTAAAATCCTTGGTAATATAGATTGTACCTTAACTGTTGGTAACCATGATAATATAAGTTTTCTTAAAGATATTGGATTAACCTTAACTGAGAAGGTTGTTATTGATGGAATTTGTTTCAGTCATTACCCATCAATTGATCAGAGGTTTTCTGTTTTTGGTCACTATCATCCAAAGGTCAGGCTTATAATTAATGCTAGGGGAATTTGGGTTGCATGCTTTGTATTAAATAAAAAAAGAATATTGATGCCATCATATGGTTACTATACTGGAGGCCTCTCTATAAAAAGCGCACAAATACAAAAGTTATTTGATACCCAATACGAAATTTTTCCATTAGCGAAAGAAAAAATTTACAAGCTTAGTAAAAAAAAATAATATCTCGTTATCCAAAACGCTAATTGCCGATGGAAGAACAACACGGACATGATGACGTATTTATTATTTTAAGAGATTGTGGTCTTTGCATTATTCCTGACCCAATGCTCGATAAATTATCTTTTTTAATAACCTTGTTGAATTCACCTCTTTTCTTCGCACCTGACCATCCAGTATAGATTTCAAGTTTCATATCAGAATAAGATATATCAATTTCAATCGAGCTTTTTCCAGTTGCTCTCCACATATCGTAGAGATATCCATCCCTTTTGACCTTAACGGCTGATAAATCTGGTAGCTTTTTGATAAATATCTTGGAAGGACTATTCTCCTTACTTTTATTTGCTGCTTTAATTTTTAAAAACAGTGTTTGGCTATTAGGATCGTTGAATGCCTGCTCTACCAAAATATTTGGAAAGTCGACGCCTTCAAGCGTTGGAGCATCGAATTTTTCTAGATTGGGGTTTCTAAATAGGTTTGACCATGCACCTGATTTCCCAACTTCTGCCATCATAGCCAGCGCAGCCCATTGTCCTCTTGGCCATTTTTCATTCAAATTAAACCAATAGCCAAAGTTTATATTATTATCCCCAAACCATCGCGCCTCAAAGTGTTCTTCAGCAAATGCTCTTAAGCGCATCTCTACTGTTGTATCCCCAAATTCCTTTGCACAGGCTAACCCGAGAGCCATAAAGCGTGGTTCAGGCTTCATTTTTATTTCTTGGTTGATATTGTCCCAACCAAGTTTTTTGACCGCTGTTCGATATAAAAACTCCGCAAAAACTGGATCTTGAGGCATCATATAAAAGGCTATTGTCAATCCATTAGATGGTCCAGCTGCATGAATGTGGTCTATTAATGGGTCATAATAGATTGGTGTCCATTCTAATGCTCCTGTACTATCAAAGCCGTAATACTTTTCTTTCGTATGTTCTACCCATTCTGGATAAACAGAGTGCGTATTTTTTGAAAAAATTGCATCATAAAGTTGAAGGCCTAATCCTGCTGCTGATAAGCAATATGGCCATATTTTCGTATTTTCACAATGCGGGCCCATCCTGTTTTTTGTCCATTGTGAAGATAAATGTTCAACTAATCGATGTTGTGTCCAATCAAACTTCGATCTATCGACACCAGCTACTTGGAAACTCGATCCCCATGTGTCTTCGCCTGTTGTGTAGACGTGTAAGCTTTGAATTAAATTTAGCCAACCTTTAAAAAATAAATTCCCATCTGCACCAATCGGATCTTTCTGTAATCCCCAAGGCTCAATGCCGTTTGCAACCCAGCCTGGAGTGTCATATTTTCCTACCAAGTGATCAGGTATCCAAAGATCTATCCATTCTTGAGGATATTTGCCTCGATTAGGATCAGGTCCAATTTGGGTTAACCAATCGTAAGCAGCCCAAAAGGTAAGATGTCGTTCGCTCAAACCTTTTAAAATGAAAGAATACACTTCTCGCCATGCTGGTGTAACATCAGCCATTAACCCGAGTGCATAGCTAGACTCAGAGAGGTCAAATCTAGCAAAATTCAATACAGGAGGGTTAGATGTTTTATCCCACCAATCTAAGGGTTCGCCGTCTTCAGACCAGTCATCATTAATTGAAACTTTCCGATGTAAAAAAGTTAACCAGCCAAGAGTTTTATCATTTAATGACGGAAGACTTTTAGTATGCATGATTTAATTTTAACATAAATAAAAAAATAGTGGTAAGTTTCTATTTGAAACTTATTAATTATCAGTAAAAAAGTGTTGACTAGTTACTTCATTTATCAAATTGAGTATTAATGAATGCCCACTAAAGAAATTGACCGAAAGATTGCTGTAATTTTTGCTACTGATGTGGTGAATTACAGTAAGCATATGGAAATAGATGAAAGTGCGACTGTAAAAAGTCTTAGGTTTTATGAAAAGATACTTAAAGGGTTGTTTAAAAAATATAATGGCAATTTATTTAATTCGGGAGGCGACTCTTTTTTGGCAGAATTTGTTAGCGCTGTGGATGCGGTCGAGTGCGCTGTTGAGTTTCAAAAAAAGATAAAAACTAGTAATGCATCATCATCAACAAAGGTTGCGATGGAATTTCGTATTGGTATTAATACGGGAGACGTAATTAAGGAAAAAGGAAATTTATTAGGTGAAGGGGTTAATATAGCAGCCCGATTAGAAGCATTCGCATTGGCAGGAGGTATCTCGATATCTAAGAGTGTTTTTGATTATGTGAAAGGTAAAACAAAACTTCAATTCAATGATCTTGGCATCCAAAAAGTAAAACAAAACGAATTCCATGCTTTTGATATTGTGTTAGATCCTTCTCAAAAAAGAGTCCTGGAGCCTATGCAGTCAAAAGGCCTCATAAGGATTCTAGCTGTAGGCATTTTAGTATTAGTTATAGGTGTCTTTTCCTTTTATTTAAATGACGATACCGAAATAAAGAATGCTGAACAAATTATTGCCGAGTCCGATAGACCAATGGTTTTAGTAATGCCATTTGAAAATAGATCAGGGAATAAATCAGACGACCAGCTCAGTAGTGGGATGACTGATATAATTATCTCTTCATTAGCAAGTCATCCAAGACTTTTAGTGCAATCAAGCAGCACTAGTAATTTCATTAAGAAAAAAGGTATGTCTGATCAAGAAATAAAGAATGAATATTATGTGAACTATATCTTAAGAGGATACAATCAAGTTTCAGGAGAAAAAATTAGGACTACGGTAGAGCTTTCAGATGTTGTAAAAAATAAGATAGTCTGGACAGACAAGTTTGACTTTAAATTGAATGATATATTTGAAATCCAAGATACAATTTCTGAAAAAGTACTAGAAAAGCTTCAAATTAAGCTAATCTTAGGAGAGTCCTTTGATGATGATAGAAAATATTTTACGGACCCCGAAAATTGGCAAAGGTTTCTAAAAGCCAACTCTCTTTTCCTTTCTATGTCATTAGAGGGTGTCAAGAAAGCTGGGAAATTATTTGATACTATTTTTGAGACAGAACCAAATAACCCTGTTGTTCTTTCAATGTATGCCTGGTATTTCACAGCTGAGGCAAATGTAGGGCTACGCGATTGGAATATTGGAAAAGATATGATAGAGACTGCCAAGCGAGCAGTTCAATACGGTCCAGATTTATCGGATGCCAATAGCCTTCTAGCAACTTTAATGGCTAAAAATCCTAAGGAATTTCCTGAATATTCAGAAGAAGAATTGCTTGAAGCCGCTAGAAAATATGCGATTAATTCATCAGATTTAAATCCAAGGGGCATTATAAGTATTTTATCTGCAGCAAATTCTCTTTTTATCGTAGGCCTGTATGATCAGGCGGTTGAAAATTATGAAAAAGCTTTAAAAGTAGCTCCCCATCCACCAGGAAATGTAAAGTTAAACTATGCTTTAGCTCTTACATACTTGAAAGAGTATGAGAAAGCCTATCAGTTGGCGTCTGAATTATCAGAAAATGAACAATACTTTGGGGGGTCACAAATGGGGGCTCTTGGAATCAGAGTCTTCATAGATATGGAAAAGGGCAGGTCAAACGATGCCAAGAAAGTAGCCGAAAGGATATTTGAAATCGATGGTAGTATTAACTTTAAAAAATTAAGAAGAGCCATGAAAACTTTTATAATTATGGATAGATCTTTTATGGGAAAGCTTGCTGACACTTTGGAAAAGGCAGGCATCTCTTCTTAATTGAACTTAAACTCTTTTTTTATAAATGTTTATATTCAATACTTGCTTGCAGATCATATTTATAAGAAAATTGCCAATACTATAACTAATTTAGAAAAGATGGAAAACGAGCTTTTTATAAACAAACGATATGTAAAAGGGCTTAGGTTAGCCTCAATAACCTTGTTTGGTTTATACCTTATTGGTTTTCTTAACATAACTTTTGTTCCTGGACTCGAAACTTTGCTTGTAAAGCAATTATCTACTGTTGTTATGGTAACTGGTTTTATTACATTTGGTGCTATAGCTACACTTATTAAAGAGGAAAATTATAATATTTGTCTTTTCTTTGCTGTGGCCATGCAGATAGCTTTTCCCTTACTTTTTGGTGCAGTCATAAATTATGAGTTTTCAATGGTAGGTGCAAATGAACTTTTTGGAGCAAGATTGATGGATTATGCTTTTGTGGGGGCTGCCGGACCTATGGTTGTGTCAATCTTATTCGCTAGGTTCTATTTATCTATATTTTTTGTTGTATACAACTTTGCCATCGCGCTTTTCCAAGCATTCAGTACATATAATAGGGGAGAAATATTTTTTTCGTTTAAATACAATGAGATAGCAACAAATATTAATGCAATAAATGGAGGAATATTCGGTCAAAATATAACTTATTTAATTGTAGTGGCAGTCGGCTTGGTTACACTAGCGTGGGTTATTGAAAGCAATCTTAGAGAGGCAACTCTTCAAGAAAGATCTAATAATCTGCTAGGAAGATATTTTTCACCTGAAGTAAGAGATGAGATTGAAAAAAATAAGCTTGATTTCAATCAAAATTCTGAAAAAGAGCAGAACGTTGCCGTAATGTTTACTGATATTTCTAATTTCACAAAGTTATCCGAAGGTCTTGAACCTAAGCAAGTTCTTGAGCTTCTTTCGGAATACCAAACCAAAATGGTTGCTGCTGTTTTTCAAAACGGTGGCTCTGTAGATAAGTTTATTGGTGATAGTGTGATGGCGACTTTTGGTACACCGGTATCGAGGGGTAATGATGCACAAAATGCACTTAATTGCATTAGACAGATGCAGATTTCAATGCGAGAATGGGAAAAAGAGAGGTCTGAGAACGATCTTCCAGTAATAAAACATCGAATAGGGGTGCACTATGGATCATGCTTTGTTGGAAACGTTGGAAGTGAGGATAGAGTTGAGTTCACGGTTATTGGAGACACAGTTAATGTAGCAAGTAGAATTTGTGAAGCATGCAAAGAGGTTAAATCCGATATTTTAATCTCTGATGAAGTAAAGTTACGACTTAGCGAAAACCTGCCTTCGGAAGAAGTAAAGAACTTTGAAGTTAGGGGAAGAGACAAAAAGATTACACTTCATAAACTAATTGTTTAAGGTCTACATCTAAATTATATAATTGGATCACCAATATTGTTTAGGGTTTTAGCTTTTTGATCCCTCAAAAAAAATATGACTTAATAAATTGATACTTATTTAACAGCTACAAAGCTTTATTGCGTTAAAGTCGTTATAATATTCATGAATTTTTTTGCAATAATTTGATTTCCATACGGTGTATAGTGTATGTTGTCGACGTATGTATCTTTTACCTTTAACTTAAAAATATCCATAATATTTAAAAACTTTACTCCTTTACAATCATCAAAACTCTCTTCAAGATCTTTATATAGTAAAGAATACTGATCGAATGCTTCATTTATGAGTTGTTTATAATTATATGAGCTCTTAATTGTTGAAATATACCTCTTTTCAAACTTTTTAAGTAAAGTCCTCTCATTTTGTGTCAATTTTTCATTTCTACTATATGCATGCGGCTGTAAAATCCCAATGAAAATAAAATCACCTCGACAAGCTAGAGAAGCAAAAGTCTCTAAATTAGTTCTAAGCACATTTGAAAAAAAAGGATCGTTTTTATAGATTTCTTTTGAAAAAATATAATTAGGGTAATCATTATAAAATGCTTCTTTATCTGAAAAAAGTGAACTAGCCCTTGAATAAACACGATTAAAAGCCAGTGAAGTAAAAGGTATGAAGGGTATTATTCCGTCTACTTCCCCTTGTTTAACATACAGCCCATTCATGCTCTCAAAATACTTATAACTATAGTCACTCCAGTTAACTATTGGATTTGAAATACCAATTCGATTTTTTTCAAATATTGCATTCCAAGCATCATTGAAACCGTCAAACGCTATAACAATATCAGGTTCTAAATATATAAGATATTGGATAAACTTTACAAGCTCAGCTCCCGAGTATCCTCCTCCAGCTCCGAAATTAAGAATTTCATAGTATTTTTTTTGTTTTTTTTGATCGATATTTTTGTTTATCATCTGCTCCAATTGAGCAGAAATAGTTTCTGTAACATTTGAAGAGCCTGAGCCTGCAGTTGAACTTCCTCCTAGTAGTATTACTCTTTTCGCGTTGATATCTTTTTTAAATTGAAAGTTTGTACCTTCTTCTTTATTTTGAATAAATCCATGTTCTCCAATTGGTAAAACTCCATAATAATCATTTGGAACCAATCTAATTAAAGTAATTGGATCAAAGGCACCATATTTAGTTTTAACAGTCCAAATAGTTGAAAGTTCGTTTACTCTGTTAGTTAACGATTTTTTCAAAGTTTCATTATTTCTTATAAAATCATTTGATATAAGAAGCGATACTGATAAGATTTCCAAGAATATTATTGTTAACAGCCCTATAACCAAATAAGCGGTAAGAGTAGTAAGAAGCTTTGGCTTATTGTTCTTCATTGAATTTGTTTAAATTATAAAACGTTATTATATTCGTTGTTGAGTGGTTTGTAAAAAAGAACACACTCTTGTTTTAAGAAATTTGTTGCTTCGATTGTCAAAGGATAATGTTAAAACATTTTATTTCAATTACATATGACAAAAAAATAAACAAAAAACTTATAGCTCTTTTTGTTAGAAAATTTGTCGAGTTAAGTCGTCTCAAAGTAGATAACAAGATATGTTTTTCGAAAATGTAAATTCACCTATTGCTAGCAATATGGCTTTTAATTGTAACAACCAACAGAAGTTTATTTTGATCTGATCTATTAATTTGCAATTTTTAACAATTGGATATTAATATGATAGCAAAAAATGCTACCACTCTTTAGTAAGAGACCAATAATTTTTGAGAATATTAGAATAATGAACCGAGCAAAAAAAATTCTTTATTTTGGATATGGGTCAAACATGTCAACTCAGTATCTCATAAAAAGAAGAAAAATTATCCCTCACGAAAGCAAAGTTGGGGTTTTAAAAGATTATCAATTGATAATGAATATGGAGGGGCCAAATTTCCTAGAGCCGTCTTTTGCAAATATTAGGAATTGTAAAGGTGTAAAAGTTGAAGGTGTAGTACATGAGATTGATGAAGAAGATTTACAAAAAATAGTGAATACTGAGGGGGAAGATTATAAGTTAGCTAAATTATCAGTTTCTGTAGAGGGTGTAAGTAAAACAGCATATACGCTAATATATTTAACAGATCAAGCAAAGGACATCCCCTCATCCAGGCGATATTTAAAAATTCTAATACGCGCCGCTAAAGAAAACAAGCTATCACAAAGTTATATAGATAGTTTAGAGAATAGGCACAGTGTATATTATCCTATTTTATCTGAGATTTTCTCCTTAAGAGTATATTTGTGGGTTTGGTTAAGAACCTAAACTTCGCAAATGACAGATAAGTTGAAAAAGACAATCGACGGCATAATTACGTTAATTAGTCTTATTAAGACTTCTTACTAAATTTTTTTTTATACTTCATTTCTTAAGTATTAATTTTTTTATAAAATTCATTTTATCATTTGAGGGGTGAAGAATAATATACTCTCAAAATTTTGTTGATTATTTAAAAAGATTGTCACTGTTTTTTTGAAGCTCGAAAGCATACAAATAAATTAAATTTTTAAGTTTTGAAATAGATATGACAATAATATTGAAGGCCAACAAAAACAGCAGACCTAAATTTGAATCTATTAATAAAACTTATTTTTTATTGATTTTTATAGTTTATAACCCTTTAAAGATATACTCTCTATACCTACCACTTCCTCCAGTAAATGGCGTTAAGTACTTACTTAATAGCCTAAATTTTTTTTTGTCTATTGGAAATTTGTCTGCAATTACTTCAATGTGCCGTTCTGAGTTTGGAAACAGGAGGTAGTTGGAATTCTCATGATAAAAATACTTTGTTTTACTAGAATTGATGAAATTGAAATATTCAGCAATTGTATCTTTATGCATTTCACAAAGTGAACGGCTATTAAAAATTAAATCACTTTTTGGTATCTTTCTCCAAATTTTTTCAAAATCTTCTGCAAATACAAGATTAACCATATTTTTTTTAACATCATTTTCCTTTTCGGTAATCAAATTTAAGGGTATTCCATTTTTTGTAAGATAAAAATAAGTCACAGCGACTGCTGGAAACAAATCTATGTTTATAATAGTACATTTTTCCTTATCTAAAGAGTATGCTTTAGAGGTTTCTAATAGAATAAAGCAAAATGAAAGAACATTTATTAATCGAGTTACACAAATAGAGCCAAAGGACACAACACATGTTTCAGTTATCGATAAGGAAGGGAATTGTGTAACAATGACTCATTCGTTAGGGATGCCTTCGGGCGTTATAACGGATGGCTTAGGATTTATGTTCAATGGTTGCATGGCTGTGTTTGATCCTAGACCTGGACGCGCAGGTTCCATAGCTCCTGGAAAAAGTAGATTTAGCTCTCTCGCTCCAACAATTGTAACTAAAGATGGTAATCCACATATTATATTAGGTGCGCCTGGTGGTACCCAGATAGCAATGGGACTTCTTCAAGCAATAATTAACGTTATCGACTTCGATATGTCGATGCTTGAAGCGGTCTCAGCACCAAGGTTTTCTTCCACGAGTAATATTATTGATGTTACAAATAGAATTCCTAACTATGTGACAATTGAGCTTGAGAAACAGGACTATCAAGTTTTTAGAAGTCCTTTAACCTTTGGTGTTGCTGCAGTTCATGGGATTAGAGTAAAAAATGGAAAAGTGGATGGTGGCGCTGATCCTGGTCATGATGGAGTAGCTTTGTCTATTTGAACATACTTTCTAAAGGTCTCTCGGTAGGGTGGATTTTCTGCATTTCATTCAAATTGAAGGACGGTCGAATAGTGAGAGGTCTCACAACAATCCCTAAGGATACCTTTCAGAGATAAGAGTAAAATAAGGGAGATCGCTTATTATTTGTAAAAATAGAAAGTATAATAAAAGTTCTTTATTTTTATTATTCACTTAAACTTTCTAATTTATTTTAGCGCATAATATATATTATGTTATTTTTTTACTTTAATAAATTATCACTAAACCAAATAAAAACATATACTTACACAGTTAACTGTTTAATTTAATTTTGTTATCATTTCAGAAACAAGCTTTTCTAGCCTATCTATCCTTAATTCGAGAGAATTTCTTTTACTTTTTACTAGAAATATCTTGCTCTCATCTTTTGCTATTTTTTTCGTTTTTAGATCACGGATAACTGAAAACACTTTGATTTCCCTATTAATACCTTTCATAGTAATTGAGTTTAATTCATCTACTTCGACTAAATCTTGTGCATGAGCAAAGCTTTCATAGGACATTAATATCCCATCACTAGGCGCTGCAGCTTCTAATCTTTGGGCTATATTTACCTCTCCTCCAATAATTGTATAAGTCAACCTCTGTTCACTACCAAAATTTCCGACATTACAATAACCGGTATTAATTCCCATTCTAATTTGGAATGGCTCATAAAAGCCCTCGTTTCTCCATTTACTTTGGAGGCTTTTTATTTTTCTTTGCATATTTAAAGCCATTTTTATACATGCTCTTGCATCCTCTCTCTCTCCTTTGCTTTCTGGGTCACCAAAAAATACCATCATCGCATCACCAATATATTTATCTATCGTTGCTCCATAAGTAAGAGCTATGTCAGTCATTTCAGAGAAATACTCATTTAGATATTTAGTTAAATCTTCCGGTTGTAAACCTTCCGATGAAGATGTGAAGTTTTTTATATCGCTAAAAAAAATAGTTAGTTTTTTTCTTTTGGTTGCGATTCCAGTATCAAATTGGCCAGAAAACAGCGCATTGTGAATTTGAGGTGGTAAATATTTACCTAGTTTTGAAGACAGTTTTTCCGTATCCTCTTTTTGCTTTTGAACGAGATTTTTTTGCTGTTCTGCTTCCTCTAATACCCTTCTCAAAAGTAGTTGATTTGCATCAAACCTGATTTCAGCTAAATGTTCTTTATGGTTTCTTGTTTTTTGTAGTTGATTAAACGTTATTGTATATTGGTATCTGCTGAAACCGTTATCCATGTCCTCACTATTTTCTTCATCGATAGCCATTTTAATGTCGAAGAGTTCTGAAAACATACTTATCAAAAAAACAGAATAGTTGGCTTCAAAAAAATTGTTATTTTCAACTACTTGAGAGCTTATAACCGGCACTTCGTATTTACCTGGACCTATTTTTATAAAATTTAATTTAGATCGCACTTTATCATTGTGCATTTGCCCAAGGTAATCATTTGTTATTTTTTCCCAAGCTGGAAGAGTTTGATCTAAAATCTTGAGGTTTTTAGAGAAATTAGAGTGATCTAAAAGCTCTTTTTTATATTTTATCCTGAAATCGTGAATAAATTTGCCAATTGAAGGTACTATTGAAAGCATTAAAAAACCTTGTTCAAGCCCAATAGCATAAAGTGCTTCTTTCCCGAAACGGGTTCTTATCTCTTCAAAAATTCTTGCTCTTAGGTGACTGGGATACTCTTTATCATTATCAATTTGAGTAATTCCGTGCTCTTTAAGAACCCTTTCTCCCAAAGACCCTAATCCAGCAAGAACTTTTATTGTGGAAGCTAGCGCGGCTCCTGGTATCTTCATTTCATTAATTGTTTTGATGGCGGATGTGCTCATTTTATCCGATCCAAAATTTCTTCAATTTTGGTTTCCAGAGCATCCAGCCTATCCGCTATCCTTTCTGGAACATTCTTTATTTTATGAGCAGTTTCTTTTATATTATTTCCCTGTCTAATTTTATTTAAAACCGAAAATACTTTAATTTCTCTTTTCACTCCTTTCATCGAAATACTGTTTAGTTGTTCTACTTCTATCAAGTCCTGAGCGTGTGCGTATGTTTCATAAGACATCAATATCCCTCCTGGCTGTGCTGATGCCTCTAAGCGTTGAGCAACATTTACTTCACTACCAATAATTGTATAAGTAAGCCGTTGGTCGCTTCCAAAATTACCTACATTACAATAACCAGTATTCATGCCCATCCTAATCACGAATGGATCTGCAAAACCTTGTCTTTGCCATTTATCTTGTAAATCAGATATTCTGTCGCGCATTTTCAATGCCATTTTAACGCATGCTCTTGCATCTTCTTGTTCCCCCTTACTGTCTGGGTCACCAAAAAATACCATCATTGCGTCTCCTATATATTTGTCAATTGTTGCACCGTGATCGAGCGCAATATCAGTCATCTCTGAAAAATATTCATTAAGATACCTTGTTAGATCCTCCGGTTGGAGACCTTCCGAGGTGGATGTAAAATTTGAGATATCACTAAAAAAAATAGTTAATTTACGTCTTTTTGTAGTAATTCCAGTATCAAACTCACCAGAAAAAATTGCTTCGTGGACTTGCGGAGGAAGGTATTTAGCCAAATTTACAGATAACCTCTCGGTTTCCTCTTTTTTTCGTTCAGCATCCTCTAAAACAGCTTTCATGAGACCTTCAGCCGCTTTAAGTCTTATATTTGCGATTATCTCTTTCTGATCCCTTAAAGTCTCATTTGGTAAAAATTTGAGGATAAAAGCTCCACTTGACCAACCATCATAAATATCCTCACTTTTTTCATCAAGTTTATAATCAATATCGAACAAATCGCCAAAAAGGTTAATAAGAAAAATGTGATAATTTCCAATTCCAAATTTCCAATTTTTCAATGGCTGAGCGAGAACAAATGCCATTTCCCATGTATCTTCTGATATCCGTTTGAAACTTATATCACCTTTTAGCTTATTGCTGCGAAATTGCCCCATATAATCATTTGTAATTTTTTGTAACCCAGGCAAAGTTTCATCTATAAAATTGAAATTTCTAGTTCTATTGTTTGAAGACACCGATCTCATCGAGTATGTTTTTCTAGAATTATTTATGTACTTACCAAAATCAGGTAGCATAGATAACATTAAAAGCCCCTGCTCTACGCCAATTGCATATAATGCGTCAGTGCCAAATCTACTTCTTACCTCCTCAAATATTTTTAGTCTAATGGAACTCGGGTAATTTTTTTTTGGATCAATCTCACTTATTCCATTTTGCTTTAAAACTTTCTCACCAAGTGGACCAAGCCCCGCCAGTACTTTTATTGTTGACGCAAGCGAAGCACCCGGAATTGTAGCTTTATTTTCACTAGACATATCTTATTACCCTGAGTTTTATATATATTATAGACTACTCTTATTTTCGAGCCTATTTAATTTGATTTAATCACGTTTTTTCGTAATCTATTAGTTAAAGCTGGGGAGATATAATGGGAAAAAAACATTTCATTTGTACGCATACTTGGTTAAATGAGGATGCAAAAAAACAGGGTACTGAATTCACTTCTAATATGACTGAGAAAGAATTTTTTGACTCAGTCAAAACTGACAAGGCTGAGACACTAGCTCATTGGATGGGAAAAGAAGATTTCTTTTTCTGTCATTGGTATGCCGATAGTGCAGATGATATTATGGACGCGCTTGATAAAGGAGGGTATCACGAACTAATGATAACTATGCCTTCTGAGATGCAGCGTTTTGTTACAGCTGACAATATTAAAGATCAAAAGCTTATAAACCCTGAAGAATAACTCAGTTTCAATATCAGCTGTACCTATTATCTATGAATTCCAAAAACTTTGGTCTTATGTGCGATCGCCAAGCCTTACCACTAAAAATACCATAGTGACCAGCTTTTTTCTGAAGATGGTACCGTTTCATATTTTTCGGTAAATTTTTCAATAAATTTAACGCCGCCTTGCACTGCCCCGGAGCAGAAATGTCATCATTGGCTCCCTCAATAACGAACGTGGGGATTGTTTTAATTGCTTCAAAATCGACTTTCTTTCCTTCTAAATGGAATTCATTTTTTGCTATTTCCCGATTTTTAAATATTCTTTCAACTGTAGAAAGGTAAAATTCAGCTGTCATGTCCATTACTGCCAAGTACTCATCATAAAATTTATTATGTCTATCATGTTCAAATGCTCTGCCGGACGATTCTCTTTCGATTTGGTCTAAAAACGCTTTGTTATGCGTTTCTTGATTCATTGCCATAAAAGATGCTAACTGAATTGCTCCAGGATAAACCTCACGTCCCACCCCCTTATATTTCAATCCTACTGGCATAGTTACAATAGATTCAAGAGTATCCATAGAGGCTCGATGTCCAAAATCTGTCACTTCCGTGGGATTTGCGTCTGGGTCAACGGGCCCACCAATCAGCGTTAAAGACGCTGGGTTCGCTTTGGGACATATCGAAGATGTAAACGCTGCTGCAGCCAAAGCTAAGGGTACAGGCTGACAAACGGCTATCACATTTAGCTTTGGAGACAAATCTTCGTAAAAACGAATTAGATATTTTGTAAAATCTTCTATATCGAATTTACCATCGGAAAATGGCACATCTCTAGCATTTTTCCAATCAGTTATGTAAACGTCACAATTAGGAAGCAGAGAAATAACTGTATTTCTTGTCAATGTCGCATAGTGACCGGACATCGGTGCTATAATTAAAACTTTTCTTTGAACCTTTTTAGGACTCGTGCTTTGGAATTTTACTAAATCGCAAAAAGGAAGTGACTTTATGGTTTCTAAGCTTACAAGATACTCAATTCCATCTGACACTACCGAGTCAATTCCCCAGTCTGGTTTTGTAATTATTCTAGATAAGCTATGTTCTGTTACCTTTCCCCAAGCTGACAATGTGGAGGGAATAGGCGATGGCAAAAGCCCAAAAGCGGGATTATCCCAGAAAGTTTTTGTAGTAGACGCGAACCACTGATTATAGTGTCTAATATTTTCAAAATAGTCGTATGTAGGTAATAGCATAGTTTTTACTAGCTTTTTTTATTAATAATTATATAACTACTCTAGTATTTAACGATAGCAATAAAAGTGCAAGAAGAAAACGAAAATCTGAAAGATGACGTCGCTGTAGGTCCTAAGGATTATAAGGAACTATTTAACAATTTCGATAAAATAGACACGCTTACAAAGCGTTTGGTGGTAGCCTTATCAACTAAAACACCTGACCCAGCGGTTAAAACTCAACCTTCTCAAGAGTTATACTATAAAGCTTCTGCCAAATATTTCTCAGAAATTTTGTCTAATCCAACCAAGCTAATTGAAAACCAAGTAAAATATTATAAGTCTACTTTGGAAAACTGGACAAATATCCAAAACGAAATTCTTAACGGTGCTGGATCCGATAAAGCGCAAAAGAATGAGCCAGAAAAGACTGATCAGGGTTGGGATGAAAACCTTTATTTCAAACTAATTAAGCAGCATTACACCATATCATCAAAAATCATTGAAGAAACAATCGATGATTTAGACGGATTGAGTAAGTCTGATAAAAAGCAGATCAGTTTTTTTACCAAGCAAATGATTGAGTTTTTTTCTCCTTCAAATTTTCTTGGTACCAATCCCGAAGCTCTAACGCAAGCTCTTGAAACTAATGGAAAGTCTTTGGTTGATGGTCTTGAAAATCTTGTAACTGATGTAGAAAACAGCACCGGTGACTTGACGGTATCTTTAACAGACACACAGGCATTTGAAGTGGGAGAAAATCTTGCTATTACTGAAGGTCGGGTTATTTTCAGAAATGAATTATTTGAGTTAATACACTACAAGCCACTTACGGAGACGGTTTCAAAGACCCCCCTACTCATTGTTCCTCCTTGGATCAACAAGTATTATAATTTAGACCTTCAGCCTAAAAATAGTTTTGTTAAGTTTGCAGTAGAACAGGGCATTTCAACTTTTATAATTTCGTGGGTTAATCCTCGAAAGGAACATACTGAGGTTAATTTCACAGATTATATCGTTAACGGTTTTTTTGAGGCTTCAAAAGCAGTTAGAGCTATTACAGAACAGGAGAAAATAAACTGCATAGGATACTGCATAGGCGGGACCCTTTTAGCTACCGCCTTATCTTACCTTTGCAAGAAGGGTGAAAACTTCGTAAATTCCGCAACTTTTTTTACTACGCTAACTGATTTTGAAGACCCCGGAGATCTGTCTTTATTTATTACAGATGAATATCTAGATGAGATAAATCGACAAATCGAAAAGGTAGGGTATATGGAAGGGTCCTTCCTTGCCCAAACTTTTAGTTTTTTACGATCGAATGATTTAGTTTATGGCCCTGCGGTTAGATCATATTTAATGGGGAAAAAGCCCCCGCGTTTTGATTTGCTCTATTGGAACGGAGATTCTACCAATTTACCCGGAAAAATGGCATTAGAATATTTGAATAAGTTTTACAAAGAGAATCAACTTTCCAGAGGCGAATTGACAATAATGGGAGAGAGACTTTCACTAAAGTACATTGACATACCTATTTTCGTTGTAGCGACGCACACTGACCATATTGCTCCTTGGCGATCATCCTTTTATGGTTTAAACAAGTCTTCAGGTAACAAAAGGTTTGTGTTAGCAGGCAGTGGACATATTGCAGGTATAATTAACCCAGCATACAGTAAGAAATATGGTTATTGGACAAACTCGAGACCATTCTCGGTTCCAGACGATTGGTTTAAGACTGCAGATCGTCATGAGGGATCTTGGTGGCCATATTGGTCTACCTGGATTAAAGCTAGATCAAGTTCCCATGAAAAAGCATATGTGCCTGGTCGCCATAAAGATTACCCTTCTTTGGGATTGGCACCCGGTAAATATGTTATGAGAAACTACAAGTAATTCTGCGTTTGCAAAAAATATATTGACATTTTATGCAAACGCAGAATATATTACTGCATCCGCATAAAAAAAAGGAGCAGAATATGTTTAATTTTGAAGACTACACAAAGAATTTTGAAAAAATGATGTCACAAAGTCCTATAAAGATTGATGAAGCAATGAAATCAGTAATGGATTATAATGCTAAATTTGGAAGAATAGCTTTAGAGACAGTAAAAAAGAATACTGAGTTGTCGCAGACATGGGCAAAGGAAAGTTTATCCGCCCTAGATCCATTTGTAAAAAGTACTGATAAGCCAGAAGATTTCATGAAGATTGCCACTGATTACGTGAGCTCACAAACTCAAAGCACACCAAAGCATATAGCAGAGTTTGCAGAGGTAGCTAAAAAGGCTCAGCTAGAAACAATAGATTTGATGATGAAGGCCGGAAAAGATGCCCAGGAAGAGCTTACCAACGTAACAAAGAAAGCTTCTTCTCCGAAAGAGTAAACTTAATAAAAGAATTTTCTCCTAAAATGGTCGCTAAGCGGCCATTTTTTTTAGCTTATCAAAATATCATCTAGTTGATAAAGTGCATAATTATGGTTAATAATTCAGATACAATAATTATCAATAAATATAGCAGTAGGCGCTTATACAACACCAATTCCAGCGAATATGTGACATTAGATGACCTCTGTAAGCTTATAAACGACGGAAAAAATTTTAAGATCATAGATAAGGACACTGGAAAAGATATTACCAATCAATATTTGCTACAGATAATATCAGATCTTGAAAATAAGGAGGGCAATGTGTTTCCTCAAGATGTATTAAAAGAGATAATATTAAGTTATAACAATACAGCCCAAAAATTCATGCCCGAGATATTATCAAAAACATTTGAAGTATTTCACCAGCAACAACAGAGTTTTTTAAATGCATTCAACTCACCGGCAGAAGAGAACAGGTCTAGTGAAAGCAGTGCAGTTTTTTTTGAAGAGTGGCAAAAAAGTCAGGCTGAAATAATGGAAAAGATGATGAAGCCTTGGCTCAACAATCCCCTTTTTAAAGAAAAGACAACTAAAGAGCCGTCTAATTCCAATGTTCCAAAGGATAGAAATGATAAAGAAGAAATAGATTCCTTAAGACAACAAATTGAAGAATTAAGAGATATAATTACAAAGAAAAGGTCTTAATTCTATCTATAAATTTTATACAGGCCCCCTTTCTTTTCATCAGAAATAATAAGAATACTGCCGTCATTCAGTTGTTCAATGTCTCTAACTCTACCAAATCGTTTTTTAAATAACACCAGCTCTTTTTGGGGTAACCCGTTTTCTATTTTAACTAAATAAAGGCTTTTAAACTTTAGTGAAGATACTAACAAGTTCCCCTTGAATTCAGGAAACATATTTTTGTCATAAAATATCATGCCTGATGGTGCAATTGAAGGCACCCAATACCATATGGGATCCTCAAAACCCTCTAATGAAGTTATCCCCTGCCCTATCTTTCCGCCCCAATATTCTTCGCCATAAGTCACGATTGGCCAACCGTAGTTTTTACCTGGCTTCAACACATTGATTTCATCTCCACCTTTTGGCCCATGCTCATTAACCCAAATTTCACTTGTCTTACTATTTATTGCCATTCCTTGAGGATTTCTGTGCCCCTTTGTATACACTTCTGCGGGCCAGCTATTGTAAGCCTTCTGTTCCCTGGTAGAACCATCATATTTATTTACCCTAATGACTGAGCCAGCATGAGAGTTTGCATCTTGGGCTTCGTATCTATTTCCTCTATCTCCAATAGACATAAAAATTTGGTCATCTAAAATAGCAAGCCTGCAACCGAAATGAACCCCTGACTCCGAAACATTATTAGATTTAAATAGTATTTTTTTTGAGATAAGTTTATCTTCTTTTAAGGTCCCAGCCATCAACGTGGTAGAGGAGCCTCCAGCAACCTTAGATGAGTAGCAAATGTAAACATTTCTCTCAGAAACCGACTCTTTATCAACAAGTACGTCTAAAAGACCGCCTTGTCGAACATTAAAAACCTCTGGTAAGTTACTGATTTTTATCCTTGAACCGTTTTCTATATTAACTTTAAATAGGTGTCCACCTCTTTCAGTAATTAAAACTTCGTCATTATCAAAAACAGAAATCCCCCAAGGATGAGAGAAAGCTTTTCCAACTTTTTTTACTTTGTAATCTTGCGTAAATGACGGAGCTGAAAGAGCAAATAATAAAAACGTCAGAAAGAAAATCGTCAATGAGTTAAACAGCGTTATGTTTAGGAATTTCATACTAATTTATTTCTCAAGCAGTATTTTCAATAAGATCATGCAGATACATATCTACTTTAACCTTTGCATTAACAACCTTATTTGAGTCAACTTTTTCAATAGTAGCGACTGGTTTTGCAATGATCACATCTGAAGAACCGTCTTTTAAAGCAAGAACGGCATTAACTCCAAGCTCCGTAGCCAGAACTCTGTCCACTGCAGACGGACTTCCACCTCTCTGCATATGACCCAGTGTTGTAATCCTTAAGTCAAAATTTCCCTTTTCTTTTAATGCATTAGCCAATGAAGTCCCTCCTTTAGAAAATCCACCCTCTGCTAATATAATAATACACCCTTTTTTGCCCGTATTTAATTGATGTTTGATTTTCTGAGCAAGCTTTGTGATATTAGTTTTAACCTCAGGAATTATTGTAACTTCTGCTCCAGCACCAATTCCAGCTAGTATCCCAAGCCATCCACAATTTCTACCCATAACCTCGACTATATGTGTAACGTTAGCAGTAGTAGCAGTATCTCTAATTTTATCTATTGCTGTTAGTGCCGTATTTATTGCTGTGTCAAATCCTATGGTAGAACCTACAAAAGCCATATCTTTATCAATTGTTGCAGGAACTATAATACATTTTGTTTTAGATATTTTTGATAATTCAATAGCACCTTTAGTAGACCCTTCCCCACCTATTACGATTAGTCCGTCTATACATAGTGCTCGAAGATTATTTTCAGCAACTTGTCTATATTTCTTTTTTAAGAATCTTAAAGATCGAGAAGTATGAAGTATGCTGCCACCTCTTTGGATAATATTTCCTACCGAACGCTTGTCAAAAGTAACGTAGTCATTGTCAATGATACCTTCAAAGCCATTTCTAAAACCAATTATACCGATTTTGTGATTAAGAGATGTCCTTACAATCGCTCGGATGGCTGCATTCATTCCAGGAGCATCTCCTCCGCTAGTTAGCACAGCTATTTTTTTCATTTTACAGCACCAAACAAGAAAGTGATAACTCCATCTTATATTGTATTTTTAAATTTATCTTTTCAGTAACAGCTACAAGATAGATTGTTAGAAATGTAGTCTGAAATTACTTCAAATAATATAAAAACTTACCTTGGGTCTCAAGCATATTGTTCAATAGTTTTTCAGCTTGATAAGAGTCATTTACAACAGGATCAGCAAGCAAAGCTGCGTATGCTGAGTGTTTTGAGGCATTAAGAACGGCGTCCGTGGTCAATTGAATAACACCCGATTGTGAATTTAGTAAAGATCCAAAGGCAGCAGGATAATTTTTGAAAGAAATTCCAGATATACCGGATTTACTAATAATTCCTGGAACCTCTACAACAATATCTTTAGGCAGAAATTCTATATAGCCATTATTGGGTATATTAATTGCCGGTTCTTCATACGCTGAATCGCTCAATATGCCCTCAATTATAGGTACTACTCTCTCATGAGTATCAAGGTTTTTGAGGTCAAAATAATGATCGTAAGACGTTTTGTTATCATAAAATGCTAAACACTTTTCTTTATAATTATCATAAAAGTCCAAAATAGCGTCATGATCAGCAACGCTGTAAGCCCATTGTATATATTCTCCTAAATGGCTATCTGTTGTTATTGGTAGATATCCATAGGTTTTAAATAGCTTCCGAAACACACCTCTTTCTGCACCTGGTTTTGAGGGCTTAGCATCGTGTTTATTTACTAAATCTGAAAAATAAGCATCAAAGTTTTGCTTAATTATAGGATAACCGTCTTTTCCAGTATTTTTATAGCGAGCTTCTAATAAAATACTTAAATGATTTAGTCCGGCAGCACGGTATTCAATATTTTGCATTTCAGTTTCCATTAAATCTGGCAATTGTCTATTCATAGACTTAATTTCATGACATAAACCAATGAATTTTAAGTCAGGAAATTTTGTTGTAACTGCATGACAAATTCTTTGCATAGGATTTGAAAAGTTAAATACAACAGCATCAGGACAAATTAGATTTATATCCTCACAAATTTCAATAATAGGTGGTATTTGCCTTAGAGAATGAAATAACCCTCCCGGACCTCCATTTTCTCCATAGACCTGTCTGATACCATACTGTAATGGGATTTTCCAATCTTGATCCCACAGATCAAATCTTTTGCCAACCTCAATAGAGATTATACAGAATGTTGCGCCTTCCAACGCTTCTTTGCGAGAAGTTGATGCTTTTATATCAATATTTACTCCAAGCTTCTCCTTATAGTCATTGGATATAATTTTTGTATTAGCAAGGGTTGTCTTATCGATATCATGCAGAAAAATCTCACAACCTTCCAAAGATTTCGATTTAAAAATATCACTAATTATTCCTAAGCCAAAATTTTGGCTACCAGCTCCAATTAAAACTATCTTTTCCATCTCTAGCTTGTAAAAATTATCTTTCTTCTACTAAATTATCTTCATTAGTAAATAAATACAAATGTTACTCACTGATAAGCTAAAAAATACTTTCAGAGACACCGAAAAACTTAAACCAAATTGTATTCTTTTGCTTCAATATCATATATTTAGGTTTATACCCTCTTGATCAAAAAAGTGGATTTTAGATAATTCAAATTTTAATCCGATCTTGAGGCCCTTCTCTAATTTGCTATTACTTTCACATCTTATACGCACTCCACCTAGGGTGTCTGCGTTCACTATAACAAAAGTATCTGCCCCAAGATATTCTATAACATCTGTAGTTGCTTTAACATGTCCCTTACTATTCATTACAATCTTTATATGCTCTGGCCTTATGCCTATATTAGCTACCCGTTTTTTAGTAAGAAGAAAATCTCTCAATTCCTGATCAATATTTGCGCTATTATAGATATCCCTAAACTTTATAATATTCATTTTTGGGCTACCTATAAATTGTGCAACAAACAAATTTTGCGGCATTTCATAAAGATTTTTAGGTGTGCCAATCTGAGAAATTGAGCCAGAATCTAGTACTACTATTCTGTCCGCCAAGGTCATAGCTTCAACTTGATCATGAGTTACATAAATCATAGTTGCCTTCAATTCTTGGTGTAATTTAGCTAATTCAAGCCGCATATCCACCCGTAAAGCAGCATCTAGGTTGGATAAAGGTTCGTCAAAGAGAAAGGCGGTTGGATTCCGAACTATGGAACGTCCAATCGCAACGCGCTGTCGTTGACCTCCAGACAAAGTTTTAGGTAAACGACTTGTATAATTTTCTAACTTCAATACTTTTGCTACCTTATTAACACGGTTTTTTATTACATTCTTTTTCTCCCCCGCTGTTTTGAGGGGGAACC
>CABZEG010000013.1 GCA_902524655.1 uncultured Alphaproteobacteria bacterium
ATTCCTTCGCGCCAGTTCGCGTAGGCGAAGTGCTTTAATCTTTATGAATCCTTCTGCATCACCTTGATTATAGTAACCTTCGTCGTCCTCAAAAGTTACTAATTGTTTGGAGTATAAACTCTTTGATGATGATCTGCTTACAACGTGAGCGCTTCCCTTGTACAATTTCATTTTTACAGTTCCTTCAACACTATCCTGGCTTTTATCAATTAGGGTTTGTAAGAGATCTCTTTCGGGGGTAAACCAAAGACCATTATAAATTAACTCAGCGTATCTTGGCATTATATCGTCTTTCAGATGTGCAGATCCACCATCTAGCGTTAGGCTTTCAATTGCTCTGTGAGCTTGTAAGAGTATAGTTCCTCCTGGTGTTTCATAAACACCTCGCGATTTCATTCCCACAAATCTATTCTCTACTAAATCGAGCCTTCCTATTCCATGCAGTCTACCAAGATCATTAAGTCTCTTGAGTAAGTTTGCAGGTGAGTATTCTTTGTCATCAATTTTTACTGGATCTCCATTCTTAAAGCTAATTCTTATGTAATCGGGTTTATCAGGTGCTTTTTCTGGATCATTTGTCCTCTGATATACATACTCTGGAGCTTCATCTTCTGGATTTTCCAAAATTAAACCTTCTGAAGATGTGTGTAATAAATTAGCATCCACTGAAAAAGGGGGTTCCCCTACTTTATTTGCAGCAATAGGAATTTGGTGCTTTTCGGCAAAATCGATTAATTTTGTCCTGCTACTGAGGTCCCATTGTCTCCAGGGTGCAATAATTTTTATATCGGGATTAAGAGAGTACGCTGCCAATTCAAATCGTACCTGATCATTTCCTTTTCCTGTAGCACCGTGACTTATTGTTTCTGCACCGACAATATCAGCAATCTCTATCAACCTCTTTGAAATGAGCGGTCTTGCAATTGATGTTCCTAGCAAGTATTGACCTTCGTAAACTGTATTGCATCTAAACATCGGGAAAACATAATCTTTGACGAACTCCTCAGTGAGGTCTTCAATAAAAATATGTTCTGGTTTAATTCCCAGTAAGAGAGCTTTATCTCGAGCAGCCTCTAGTTCCTCGCCTTGCCCAAGATCAGCAGTAAAACAAACTACCTCATAGTCTAACTCAGTTTGTAGCCACTTCAATATAACTGAGGTGTCAAGCCCTCCAGAGAAAGCAAGAACCACTCTTTTCTTTTGTGCCATGTATGGCGTCCTTTCCTTACAACAATTTCTGTGATTGACAGTGTTTGTCTATCTATCCAAACTTAGAACACAGTTTTTAAATTGTGTAACATATTATAAACAAGATTAGAAAGGTTTACCATGATTGAAGAAATTACCTCATTTAATTTTAATACCACGCCTAGAATTATTTACGGTCTTAACGTGGCAAAAGACGCGGATCCATTTTCTAAATTAATGGGTAATAGAATTCTTCTCGTCACTGATAAAGGGTTAACTAAGTTAGGACTTTATGAGCATTTACTTGAAAATCTTGAAAAGTATGATGCAAAAGTAAGGGTATTTGATGACGTAGAGGCCGATCCGTCATTAAACACTTTGGAAAAGGCAATAAATTTTGGAAGAGAAATAGCTTGTACTGGGGTTATCGGATTTGGCGGAGGTTCTTCAATGGATGTTGCCAAGCTAACGGCTTTAGTTTTAGGATCAGGAGAAAATTTAGAAAGCGCATGGGGGGTAGGGAACGCTACAGGCCCGAGATTACCTCTATGTTTAATACCGACCACTGCTGGAACTGGGTCCGAGGTTACTCCTGTTTCAATTATCACCGTGGATGGTGATGAAAAAAGGGGGGTTTCTTCGCCTTTTATCCTTCCAGACTTCGCAGTATTAGATCCTGTTCTAACCTTAGGATTGCCGGCAGCAACTACTGCCGCCACCGGAGTTGATGCAATGGTGCATGCAATCGAAGCCTATGCATCAAAAAATAAAAATAACAATCCTATGTCTGGCATCCTTGCAAAGGAGGCATTGGTGCTATTGGGGAGCTCAATTAAAACGGCTGTCTCGGACCCAAAAAACTTAGAAGCGAGAGGAAAAATGTTACTTGGATCAATGTTAGCTGGAATGGCTTTTGCAAATTCTCCTGTAGCCGCAGTACATGCTTTAGCTTATCCACTTGGGGGGAGTTTTCATATAACTCATGGATTATCAAATGCTCTTGTACTTCCAGGAGTGCTACGGTTCAATGCAGTAGATGTATGGGCAGCTAAAAAATATGCAGAACTTTATCCTTTTCTTTTTCCAAGCGAAGAGATAGGGAATAATAACCAAACGAATGCATCGTTGTTTATCGAAAAACTGAGTGATTTATCTAAAGAGTTGGGACTACCCCAGAAATTGCGAGATGTTTCAATTCCCGAGGAAGCCTGCGCGTCAATGGCTAAAGACGCTATGAAGCAAACCAGATTGTTGGTAAATAACCCCAGAAAGGTTACTGAACAAGATGCTTACGACATATATCACTCGATTTGGTAAGATTAAATGCGATTAGCATATAGCCGTTTTGGAGAGAGTAACGGGAGCAATGTCGTTATTCTGCACGGACTTTTAGGATCGAAAAGAAATTGGTTTGGTATTGGAAAATCTCTTGCAGATCTTGGGTTCCACGTCTGGCTTATTGATCTTAGAAACCACGGTGAGTCAGAATGGAGTGACAAGCATACTTATTTCGATTTGGCAAATGACGTTAAAAAACTTCTTGAAGAACAGGGAGTAGTTAATAGCTACCTGATAGGGCATTCAATGGGTGGCAAGGCTGCGATGGTTTTAGACAAACTCTATCAGGGTTTTATATCAAAGTTAGTTATAGTAGATATAGCACCTGTAACCTATGCACCAAATTTTGAAAATTATTTAAAAACTTTATCTTCGCTTGATCTTGGCAGGTTTAACACGAGACCTGAAATTGACACTAAGCTTTCTGAATATTTCGAGGAAGTCAGTTTTAGATCTTTTCTGATGCAAAACTTAAAGATGGACGAAAAAAAAAGTTTCTATTGGCGTGTTAATTTAACATCTTTAATTAGGAATGCTATCGCCATTAGTGAGTTTCCAGTCATAAATGGTATCTCTAATACCGAGGCGCTTTTTATATATGGTGAATTATCAGAATATGGTGTAATAATGTATAAAGATAAAATAAAAGAAAGTTTCCCATTGAGTGAGTTTGCTCCTGTAAATAAAGCTGGGCACTGGGTTCATGTTGAAAACCCCAAAAAATTTCTAGAAATAGTTACAAAATTTATAAAATAGGATTAATATCCATAATTATGGATCAAAGAGCATGGATGATTATTTAGTAAAATCGATAAACAACTATCATATGAAAAAAGGCTTGGCACGAACCAAAGAGCAAGTCCATTTCTTTATTAAATTCGAAGGGAAAAAATACCCTATTTCTTTTTTTAATGAGGATTTTTTAGAAGTCGAAACAAGTATCGTTCCAAAGTTGCGGGGATTAGTGGATATCTACAAGCTTGATAAATTTTTTGCTCAGGGTTTATTGGTCATGATGGAAAGCAATGAGTATATCACCAAGTATGAATATAAAAGGTATACCCCTTCAAAGAGAACGCAACCCTCCGATTACGTATTGCAAGGTATGTGTAAAGGCTGAGAGGACATAAAGCTCACATTGCTAGAAAAAAACAATCAAAGGGTATATGTAAATGGGGAATTCTTTTCAAAAAAAGAAGCTAGTATTTCAGTATTTGACAGAGGTTTTTTATTCTCTGACTCTGTTTATGAAGTAACCGCTGTTCTCAAAGGTAATTTAGTAGACTGGAAAGAGCATTTTGCCAGACTAATTAGATCACTGGGTCATTTGAACCTTGAAAATAATTTTCAAGAAGAAGACTTTTATCAAATTCAAAGAAAATTAATACACGAAAATCAGTTAAAAGAAGGGCTTTGTTATGTTCAAGTCACAAGGGGCGTTGCAGAGAGAGACTTTAATTTTGCAAAAAAGTCATTAATACCTACTGTAGTAATATTCACACAAGAAAAACAAATTTTAAATAATGCAGCTAGTAAAGTGGGCATAAAAATCATAACAGTACCTGACGATAGGTGGCGAAGAAGAGATATAAAGACCACTCAACTACTTGCGCAATCATTAGCAAAAACTCATGCGGTCCAAGAAGGTGTGGATGATAGCCTACTTGTTCAAGGTGGCGTCATAAATGAGGGTTCTTCAAGTAATGTATTCATTTTTAAAGACGAAAGAATTATTACACCAAGTTTGTCAAAGGATATCCTGGGAGGTATTACTAGGTCTTCTGTAATAAAATTTTGTCAAATAAATAATATCGAAATCAAGGAGCAAAAGATCAACATTGACGATTTAATGAATGCGCAAGAGGTTTTTCTTACCTCAGCTACTGGTTTTGTGCTCCCCGTTATTGAAGTAAATGGAAGACGTGTAGGAAATGGATTAGTAGGAGATATGGTTAAAAAAATCCAGAAAATATATATAGAACAGATTAAAGCGAAATTTTCTTAGTTTTTTATAGATCAAGTTACTTCTGAAATTTTTTTTTCCAGTCATCATAAGGCATACCATAAACATACTCTTGAGCCTCCTCGACTGATAAGGCTTCATCCGATCCGCTAGCTGCCTCATGCATCCATTTGTATAAACAATTTCTACAAAACCCTGTTAAGTTCATTATGTCTATATTCTGTACATCAGTTCTACTCTGCAAATGAGAGATTAATCTTCTGAAAGTTTGGCTTTCAATTTTTTCTAAGTTTTTATTATTCATTTGTCTCGCTCATAAATCAAAAAAAAGTTTTTTATTTTTTATAATTCTCTATTCTACAGAAAAATTAAAAATTTCGAGCATATAAATGAAAAAACAACTTCATAGAAACCGTAAAGTAAAAATTGTAGCTACTCTGGGTCCTGCCTCAGACACTAAATTGGAAATTAGAAGAATGTTTTTAGCAGGGGCAGATATTTTCAGATTAAATATGTCCCATGGTGATCATTCAGCTGTGGAAAGAAGACATAATATCTTAAGAGATTTAGAGAAAGAATTTTCGAGACCAATATGTATTCTGGCTGATCTACAGGGTCCAAAGCTGAGATGTGGTGATTTTAAGGGTGCAAAGTCAACTTTAGAGGCGGGACAAAAGTTTTGTTTTGATCTAATAGAAAGGCTGGGAAATAAAGAGCGAGTTTGTCTACCGCATCCCAAGATATTCCAGTCAGTAAAAAAGGGAGATAAGCTACTGATTGATGATGGTAAAGTTGCTATGCAAGTAAGTAAAGCATCAGAAAAGAGAATAGAGTGCACTGTTTTAAATGATGGAATTATTTCAAACAAAAAAGGGGTTAACTGCCCAGATAGTATTTTAGACCTCGCTCCTTTAACAGAAAAAGATAAGCAAGACTTGGAGTTTGTTTGTGGTCTTGGAGTAGACTGGATAGGCTTATCTTTTGTACAGAGAGCGAAAGATGTAGAAAATGTAAAAAAGTTATTAAGGGGAAGGGCAGGCATTATTGCAAAAATTGAGAAACCTGCTGCGGTAAGAGTTTTTGACTCGATTATTGATTCTGCTGATGGAATTATGGTGGCACGAGGAGACCTTGGTGTTGAATTACCAATTGAAGCGGTCCCACCCGTTCAAAAAAGACTAGTTATGAAATCACGTCAAATGGGAAAGCCTGTAATCGTAGCAACACAGATGATGGAAAGTATGATTCATTCGACTACACCAACCCGAGCCGAAGTTTCGGATGTCGCGCAGGCAATATATGACGGCGTAGACGCCGTAATGCTGTCCGCTGAAACAGCAATAGGCACTCATCCAGAGAAAGTTATAGAAGCAGTAGATAAAATCGCCGTTGAAACCGAAAAAGACCCGTTGTATTTCCAGAATTTGGAAACCTCGAGATCAGTTTCGAAAGAAGGAGTTTCAAATGCAATAACAGTTGCTGCGAGAGAGGTAGCTGATAACATAAATGTGAAGGTTATTTGTTGCTTTTCTCATGGTGGAACAACAGCTGAACTTGCATCTCGGGAAAGACCTCGAGCACCAATAATTGCACTAACTCCATATACAGAAACAGCAAGGAAACTAACCCTTTTTTGGGGGTTGCATTGTGTGGTTACCACACCTGTAGATCGATTTAAGAGGGCAGTAATAAATGCTGTTAAAGCCGCTAAGCTATTCGATTTTGCTTCAGGGAAAGATTTAATAATTGTTATTGCGGGAGTGCCATTTAATATACCTGGATCAACAAACATATTAAGGGTTGTGTCTTTAGAAGAAAACTTTGATGATTTTTGAGAAAAATATAAAGAAATGCTTGTATAGTTATTAGAATATCCCTATAAACACGTTGGAAACAGTGTGTTGAGAAAACTAAATGCCTAAGATGAAAACAAAATCAGGTGCTAAAAAGCGGTTTAAGGTGACGGCGTCTGGGCGTGTGAAGTCTGCGCAGGCAGGGAAAAGGCACGGTATGATAAAAAGATCAAGCAAATTTATACGGAATGCTAGAGGCACAACAACTTTGTGCAAGGCAGACGAAAATATAGTAAAATCTTATATGCCTTATTCTAGGTAGGAGGATCAATAGTTGACTAGGGTTAAATCAGGAGTAGTAACGCACGCGAGACATCGGAAGGTGGTAAAGGCGGCTAAAGGCTACTATGGCGCAAGAAGTAGAAACTTTAGAACGGCTAAACAAGCTGTTGACAGAGCTATGCAGTATGCGACCAGAGATCGTAAGGTTAGAAAGCGTGTTTTTAGAGCGCTCTGGATACAAAGGTTGAACGCGGCCGTAAGACAAATTGACGGCAATCTCAATTATTCGAAGTTTATACATGGACTGGATAAAGCGGGCATAAATCTCGATAGAAAAGTCCTAGCAGACATTGCGGTAAATGATCCAAAAGCTTTTGGACAAATAGTATCTCGTGCGCAAGGCGCGCTAAACTAGTAACATGACCGATGTCATTCGGTACAAAATGTTCTTGTGATAAATCTTACATCTATCCATGGAGATTTCATTAGAAAATATTAAGTATTTAGAGCTAGTTAAGAATGCTCAGTCTGTTAATGATCTTGAACAGGTTAGGATAAGGCTGCTTGGTAAAAAGGGGGAGATTACTAACCTATTGAGATCATTAGGTCAGATGGAAGCTAAAGAGCGACAAATAAAATCTCCACAGTATAACAATCTCAAGCAATCTCTGGAGGATGCTATTAAAGAGAGAAGGGAAATCTTATTGAATAAGGAGATTGAAGCCAGAATGGATGCGGAATGGCTTGATATCTCGCAAGACCCCAGAGAGATGAATTCAGGCCTGATGCACCCGGTAAGCAGAGTTACAGAAGAAATCATAGCAATTTTCTCTGACCTAGGATTTTCTGTAGCTGAAGGACCCCAAATTGAAAGCGACTGGTACAATTTTGATTCACTAAATATTCCTCCTGATCATCCAGCTCGTCAGGAGTTTGATACTTTTTATATCGATCCCGGTGATGAGAGCATTCAGGAAAATCGCTCACCTAACGTACTTAGAACGCATACTAGCCCGGTACAAGTAAGATTCATGGAAAAACATGGAGCACCTTGTAGAATTATCGCACCTGGACGGGTATATAGATCGGATTACGATCTCACCCATACACCAATGTTTCATCAGATTGAAGGTTTAGCGATAGGTGAAGATATCTCTATGTCAAACTTAAAATGGGTTTTGGTTGAGTTTTGTAAGGCTTTTTTTGAATTAGACAGCATAGACCTTAGATTTCGCTCCAGTCATTTTCCTTTCACGGAGCCCTCGGCGGAAGTTGATATAAGGTGTTCTTGGGTCGAAAACTCACTAGTTGTTGGCAAAGGAGATGACTGGATGGAAATATTGGGTAGCGGAATGGTGCACCCTAATGTCTTGGAGGCAGCCAACGTTGATAGTAAAAAGTTTCAGGGGTTTGCTTTTGGCATGGGTATAGATAGGCTTGCGATGCTAAAGTATGGTATGCCAGATCTTAGATCATTTTTCGATAATGATATGAGATGGTTAAAACACTATGGCTTTGCGGCAGAAAAAAGTTCCAATCTATATGATAAACTAAGTGGATAAACATTAGAGTAGTAGTTTTAATATGAAATTTTCTTTTTCATGGCTTAAGGATTACCTGGAGACAGATTTATCTGCTGATGAAGTAGGAGGCGTTCTTACTGATACGGGATTAGAAGTAGAGTCCTTAACAAACCCAAAAAAGCGTTTGGGCCTAATATCTGTAGGAGAAATACTAAAAGTTGAAAAACACCCAAATGCAGACAAATTGAAAGTATGTGAAGTTAAGTCAAGCACTGGAATATTAAAAATAGTTTGTGGTGCACCAAATGTTAAGACCGGTATGAAAGTGGTTGTTGCTAAGCCAGGTGATTTTATACCTGGATTAAATGTCAACCTAAAAGCCTCAAAGATTAGAGATGTTAAAAGTGAGGGAATGATGTGTTCAGAAAGGGAGTTGGAAATTTCAGATGAACACGATGGAATTATTGAGCTACCCTCCGAAACTGAAGTGGGGACGCTGTTTTCTGAATTTGTTGGAGACGAAAAAATAGTTTTCGAAATCGCAATTACCCCAAATAGACCTGACGCATTAGGTATTTATGGGATTGCCAGGGATCTCGCAGCTAGTGGCATCGGAAAATTATGTGTCAGTAACATACCCGATGTTGAGGGGATTTTTAAGCCACATTTAAATATTTATTTGGACAAAGAGGTTTCTTCAAAAGAATGTCCCCTTTTTATAGGGCGATATTTACGAAACGTACAAAATAGAGAATCTCCACAATGGCTTAAGACGCGTTTAACAAGCATTGGGTTAAATCCAATCTCAGCATTAGTTGATATTACAAACTATCTCACATTTGATAGAGCAAGACCTCTACACGTCTTCGACGCTGACAAACTCTCTGGTGGTTTAAAGGTTAGAAGATCTGTTGAGGGAGAGAAATTTCATGCTCTTGATGATAAAATATATGAGTTAAATGAAGGAATGATTGTAATAACAGATGAAAAGGAAATCGTATCTCTTGGAGGTATCATAGGAGGTATGAAAAGTGCTGTGTCGGACGAAACAAAAAATGTGTTGTTGGAGGCTGCTTATTTCGATCCAATATCAATAGCAGCAACAGGTCGAAAACTTCAGATAAATTCAGACGCTAGATATCGTTTTGAAAGGGGTGTTGATCCGAGCTTTACTTTATCTGGATCAAATATTGCTACAAAGATGATTTTAGATTTATGTGGAGGCGAAGCTTCAGATATTATTATCGCGGGGTCAGTGCCATCTTTTGAGAAAAAAATTATTTTCGATCCTATAAAAGTAAATCAATTGATAGGAATAGAAGTAAATAGGGCAAAACAATTTGAAATACTAAAGTCCCTTGGTTTTTCAGTAAAGGAAGTGGAAAACAAAGTTGAAATAATAGTTCCTGCCTGGAGACCAGATGTACATGGCGAGGTAGATATAATCGAAGAGGTCGCAAGGATAAATTCATTAGCAAACTTGCCCAGTATTCCAATGACCAGGAAAGAGGGGGTATTAAAACCTCTTTTAACAGACGGTCAAAGCAGGCAAAACCTAGCTAGAAGGGTCTGTACTTCTTTAGGTTATATGGAGTGCTTGTCATATAGCTTTATCGACAAGAAGTCAGTTGAACGATTTAGTGGCAAGTCAACAAAGGAAATTAAACTTATAAACCCAATTAGCAGTGAAATGACGCACATGCGACAGTCGCTTTTACCAGGCTTAATAAAAATAGTAGAGAAAAATCAGGCTAAGGGTATTAAAAGTCTCGCAATATTCGAACAAGGCTATTGTTTTGAGAGCAATCAAGTTGGCGATGAAACCTACCAAATTTCTGCAGTCTTGTCTGGTAGTAAAAGTAACTTCAATCTTTACAAGGAAATAAGACCTTTTGATATTTTTGATATAAAAAAAGATCTATTTAAATTATTAGGATATTTAAACCTAAAAGTGGACAGCCTTAAACTTGAAAGAGATGCTCCAGAATTCCTTCATCCAAAAAGGTCAGCCAAGGTTATGCTTGGAAATAAGATTGTAGCAATATTTGGTGAAGTTAGCCCACTCATTGATAAAAATTACGCTATTAGAGAACGAATAAATTGCTTCACTATCTATCTAGATAATATACCTTTCCCAAAGAAAAAAAAGATTACGAGAGATGCTCTTATTTTGAGTAATTTGCAACCTATCGAAAGGGACTTTTCTTTCCTGATTGATGAAAAGACTGAATATGGAGTAGTAAAGAAAACTATTATTTCCTTGAAAAATCCTCTGATCGACAAAATAAATATTGTCGATGTCTTCCAAGGGGAAGTGGAAAAAGAGGAGAGAAAAAAGTCTCTTTCAATAAGAGTTAAATTTCAGCCTTTAGAGAAAACTCTTAATGACTCTGAGATAGAGAAAATGTGTAAGGATATAATTAGTGAAGTCAGTGAAAAAGTTAGTGGAATTTTAAAGTCATAACATATGTAATTAGTTATATTCGATCTTAATTATTTCATAGTGTTTGGTCCCTCCTGGTGTATTGACCTCCACTTCATCTCCTTCCTCTTTACCTATCAAAGCTCTGGCTAGAGGTGAATTTATGTTAAGCAGGCCTTTCTCTAGATCTGCTTCAGCCTCTCCTACGATTTGATAACTAATTTCTTTTTCTGTCTCCTCCAAAAATAGAGTTGTCTTAGCTCCAAACTTTATAGGACCATTAAGCTTAGAAACATCAATTACTTCCGCTAGCGATATTATAGCTTCCAACTCCTTTATTCTACCCTCAATGAACGATTGTTTTTCTCTTGCCGAATGGTATTCGGCATTCTCAGATAAATCACCTAATTCCCGAGCTTCCGCTATAGCTTTAATAATATTTGGCCTATCATCTGCTTTAAGTTTACGTAGTTCTTCTTCGAGCCTACCGTAGCCGTTTTTGGTTAAAGGAATTTTTTCCATATTTTTTTCACGCTAAAAAAAATATGATAACATTTTATTTGTTTTTTTTACACCTTTATTCAGAAAAAACTATATGTTATTTAATTGATAACATCGTGTAAGTATTCTGAGGTTAAAAGGTAAGATATGAGAGAGAAAATTGACTATGATTTGGTTATTGTCGGGGGGGGTCCAGCCGGTTTGTCAGCTGCAATTAAAGCTAAGCAAATTGACCCCGAACTTAGTGTCGTTGTTCTAGAAAAGGGATCAGAAATAGGTTCGCATATTTTATCAGGAGCAGTTTTGGACACGTCAGGCATAGATTTGCTGATACCGGACTGGAAAGAAACTGATATCCCCATTTGTACAAAAGTTAGTGAAGATCTCTTTTACCTTTTTGGCCCAGCTGGGCAGGTCAAAATTCCTAATTTTTTACTTCCCCCCCTGATGAATAATCATGGAAATTATATCGTATCTATGGGAAATGTGTGTCGGTGGTTAGCAGGGCAAGCAGAGAGCCTAGGCGTAGATATATTTCCGGGTATGGCCTGCAGCGATATGGTTTTTAGTAGCAGTGGAGAAGTTATTGGAGTTATTGCTGGCGAATTCGGCTTAGATAAAGACGGAAATAAAACAGAGGGATATGAGCCTGGTATGGAAGTCTTAGGTAAGTATGTTCTACTTAGCGAAGGGGTAAGAGGCTCTTTAACAAAAATTCTTATTGAGAGATATAAATTAGATGCACAAAGCCAACCACAAAAATACGGGCTCGGAATGAAAGAGATTTGGGAAATAGACCCAAAATTTCATAAAGAGGGTAGAGTGCTTCACTCCATGGGATGGCCATTGGGTAGCAACGCTGGAGGTGGATCATTCTGCTATCATGCGGAAAACAATCAAATTTATCTAGGGTTTGTTGTTCACTTAAACTACGAAAATCCCCATGTCTTTCCATATATGGAGTTTCAAAAATTTAAGCATCATCCCATGATTAAGGAAATGCTTAACGGAGGGAAAAGAATATCCTACGGAGCCAGGGCTATAACCGAAGGAGGATATCAGTCGATTCCTAAGCTTGCTTTCCCTGGTGGTTTAATACTAGGGTGTTCCGCAGGTCTGGTAAATGTTCCACGAATAAAGGGAAACCATAATGCAATGCTGTCTGGGATCACTGCAGCAGAGATAGCATGTAAAGCTATAAAAGAAGGCTTTCAAAATACTGAACTTAAAGAATATGATAAAGAGATAAAGGATGGAAAAGTTGGTTCAGATTTAAAGCCTGTGAAGAACGTTAAGCCCATTTGGTCTCGTTTCGGTTTATTAGCGTCATTGATTATTGGCGGAATAGACATGTGGATAGCAAACTTAAGCGGGATTAATATTTTTGGCACTTTGAAACATGGTAAAAGTGACGCAAAAAGCACCAAGCCAGCAAAAAACTTTAAAGAAATCGAGTATCCAAAGCCTGATGGAAAGATTAGTTTTGATAGACTTACAAATGTGAGCTTCTCTGGAACAAATCATGAGGAAAATCAGCCCTGTCATTTGTTTTTAAAAAATAAAAATATTCCGATCAAAAAAAATCTCCCATTATTTGCTGAGCCTGCTCAAAGGTATTGTCCAGCAGGAGTTTATGAAGTGCTTGAAAAACGTAAGAATTCTTTCACATTTCAAATAAACTCACAAAATTGTGTGCATTGCAAAACATGTGATATTAAGGATCCAAGCGAAAATATAACGTGGAAAACACCTCAAGGGGGAGATGGTCCAAATTATCCAAATATGTAGGTTAATTGGTATGCCACTGCTTAAACCTTTAATCGTAGCTTCTTTTATACTTTGGCATTTTTCGGTCGCCCTTGTTCTAGCTAACTCGGGCTCATTTATTGCTGGGCAATATGCTGAAAAAGAGGGAGACTTTAGGAATGCCTCCTACTATTACATCGATCTGATTTCTAGAGGAGAGACAGAAGGGGCAATTATCAGAAAAAGCGTCATTTATTCTGCCCTAGCAGGCAATTTTTCAGTAGCAACCGCAATATCCCGAAAAATTGATGACCTTGAACTTAACTATCCTGTCGCAAACCTGATTATTTTTGCTGAGGCGGTAAAAAGCAAAGACAGTCTAAAAATATCAGAAGCATTTGATCAACATAGGAAAAATTTTCCAGACATTTTTCAAAATATTGCAGAATTTTGGATTTTTATTATTAATGATGAAAAAGACAAAGCCTTTAAACTGATTAATTCGATTAGTATAAACAATGAGGCTCAAATGCAGATAGTCAACTATAATCAATTATTGGCCCATGTATTTTTTAACGAATATGAGCAAGCTAAAACAATTTTTGAAAACATAGATTTTAGCGATTTTCTTTTTGATTCGGAATCTTCTTTGGCTTTAATTGAATTTTTTAACAAAGGTAAAGAAGATGAACCATCACAAAGCATACTTAACAAAGTGCGTTCAGCTAGTGATAACTCATACTACATATTAGCACTTATGGAATTGCTGTCAGTTGGAGAGAAAACCAACTCAATTAGAATTAATCCTTACAAGCAACTTGCCGAGATTTTTTTTAGATGGTCACAGTCTGTCCAAGTTCAAGGGAAAAATAGTATAAACAAGCCGTTTTACTTATCACTCGCTAGTTTTGCAGATCCTAGCAGTTCATTCTTGAAATATAAACTCGCAACCATTCTTTCCGATATGGAAAACTATAAGCTATCTAAAGAAATTTTAGACAGTTTCTCAAAAGAAGATTTGTTTTATATGGATAGCATAGTCGAAAATACGTATTCCATAGAGCAATTAGACAGCGACGAAGCTGCTTTAGAGTATATTGAGAAATTTATAAGCAACGGTACCAACAATGCAAGATTACTGAAAACTTATGGTAGCCTACAGCGGTCTCAACGCCACTATAAGGAAGCTATTAAGTCTTATACTGGAGCAATAGAGGCTGCAAAAAGAGAGCTACACACTGAATCTATTTGGCCTATTTTATTTCTGCGTGGAATTTCATTTGAAAGGTCAAAGAACTGGGATATGGCAGAAGCAGATTTTACAAGTGCTCTTAAGTTAATGCCAGATCAGCCACAAATATTGAACTATATGGGGTACAGCCTGCTAGAGCGGAAAGAAAAACTGGATCAGGCTATGAGAATGATCTTAGTTGCTGCTGAGAAGGCCCCTAATAGTTATCATATAATTGACTCACTGGGGTGGGCATACTACAAAACTGGAGATTTTCGAAGAGCTCTGCAATATCTCGAAAGAGCAATGGAACTTGAATCAACAGATCCAATAGTGAATGATCATTTAGGGGACGTACTATGGATGTTAGGGCGAAAAATGGAAGCTAGATTTCAATGGCAGAAGTCACTCTCCTTCAACCCTGAACCTGTTGACCAAAAAAATACAGAAGATAAATTAACGTTCGGCTTGAATTCAAGATAAAGAAGATTGTGAATAGTGAAAGATATTACTTTTGAGGAACGAGCGTACGCCAAGGTAAATCTTGCTCTTCATATCACAGGAGTTCGAGACGATGGGTATCATACCCTTGACAGTATAGTAGTTTTTACAGATGTTTATGATAAACTAATTATACAGCGGACAAAAAAAAGTGGTCTGTCTCTTAATGGCAAATTTTCTGAATTTCTATCAATTGAGAAAAACTCCATTTTAAAGGTGTTAGAGCTATATCGAAATAAAATACCATACCACTTATTTATTAATCTTGAAAAAAATCTTCCCATTGGTGCTGGGTTGGGTGGTGGCTCAGCAGACGCTGCGGCTGTAATAAGATTTATAACAAATGTCAGCAAGCACCTAATGCCCTCTTCTGAGGCTTTATCAGAAATTGGAGCAGACATTCCAGCTTGTGTATTAAGTGTAGCATCGAGAGTAGGAGGAATTGGGGAGATTATTCGACCTTTAGATATTTCAGAAATTAATTTATGGGTTGTTTTAGTAAACCCCGACATATTTGTATCGACAGGCAGTATATTTGAAGAGGTTACTGAAAAATATAATCAACCATTAGAGTCCTTTATTGATTTAAGCAGCACGGATCAATTTATAGACTATCTTAAGAGGCAAAGAAACGACCTTCAAACTATCGCAATCAAAAGACATCCAGAAATCAACAAGGTACTCCATACCATCGAGGAAACGGAGGATGTTTTGCTTTCTAGAATGTCCGGGTCAGGGTCTACCTGTTTTGGTCTATACGGAAATCAAGATATTGCAAAAAAAGCAGTAAGTTATATCAGTAAAAAAAGTGATAAGTGGTGGGTTAAATTTTCTAAAATAAATTAAGATACTCTATCCAAAATTTCTTCAGCGAGCTCTACTATCAAGGTCTTAATTTCTGAATTTTCTATTATCTGCAAAGCGTTTATGGATCTTTCAGTCCATATTAAAGCCTGGTTTTTTGTATAAAGAAGAGACTTGCTGCTTTCTAAGATTTCCAGAAGATCAGTAAGATCACTGTGATTTGGAAGAGGCTTTTGAAAAAGCTCTTTTATAAATTTTTTTTCAGCTTTGGAAGATCTTTCATATGCATGAATTATTGGGAGCGTTATTTTTTTTTCGAAGAAATCGTTCCCCTTATTTTTCCCCATTTTATTCTCATTACCCAAGTAATCTAAGAGGTCATCTATGAGTTGAAAACTGGTTCCAATACATTCTCCATACTCCTGAAGTGCGTCTACGTGGGAGTCGCGCGCATTAGTTATTTCTGCTCCCGCCTGACATGCCGCTGAAAAAAGGGCTGATGTCTTACCTTTAATTACTTTTAAGTAATCTTCTTTTGACACATCAAGCTTTTTTTCGATAGCTAATTGTAAAATTTCACCTTGTGAAATAATCGCTGAGGCGTCCGATAAGGTTTTCATTATTCTCAAAGACTCAGTTCTAACCATGAGCTGAAATGCCCTTGAGAATAGATAATCTCCTACTAAAACAGAATACTTGTTTGTCCAGATTATATTTGCTGTCTTTAAACCTCTTCTTTTTTCACTACGATCAACGACGTCATCGTGGAGCAGAGTAGCCGAATGTATGTATTCAATAGCAGCCGCCAAAAGGGTATCCTTGTCTCCCTGATAGTCAAAAAGTTTGGCGACAGTCAAAGTTAACAGTGGTCGAATTCTCTTACCACCAGAATTAATTAGATGAGAAGCAATATCCCCAATGATTGTAGTCTCTTTTGAGCTAAGATTTTCCTCAATCACTTGGTTTGTAACTCTAACTTTTTCAGACAGTAAATCGGACAGTTTTGATATAGAGGTAGTCAAATTATATTTTCCAGTTGGTGTTATAGCTAATAGAATGTGTGTTTATAAAAACTGTTGGCAATTGAAAAGATAAATTATAAAAATTTTTTATGAATTATAGTGATAAAGAATTAACAAAAAATAAGTTTTTGGGCAATAAATTAGAAATACTCCAATTTTCTCAGGGCTATAGAGGGAATATGGACTCCGTTTTAGTAGCAGCATCAGTTGGCGCAGAAAGTGGTCAAAAAGTATTAGAGCTAGGTTGTGGAAATGGAGTAGCGTTGTGCTGCCTATTGTATAGAGTTAGTGGGCTCGAAGTCTTTGGGGTTGAAATGGATAAAAGAGCAGCTGACCTTTGTAAACGAAATATCGATCTAAACATGTTTAAAGCTTCGATTTTCAATATTAATATAGCAAACACGATTAGAGAGTTGAAATCTTTATCATTTGATCATGTTTTCATGAATCCTCCATATTTTAAAAAAAATTCAGTTAAGAAGTCTCCTACATTAAGTTCTCATCAGGCTAAAGTTGAAAGCATGCCGCTATCTGCATGGTTTTCAGTAGCAAAGAATAGGTGTAAACCAAACGGAAAAATAACGATCATTCAAAGAGTGGAGAGGCTTCCCGATATAATCAATTGCTTAAACGGTTACTTCGGTCAGGTAACCGTTCAGCCGATTAGTTCCTTTAAAGATACCAGTCCGAAAACGGTAATCGTTCAAGCAACTAAAACTAGTGGGGCTGCCTTCAAATTGTTAGCTCCAAAAATAGTACATCGAAGGGACGGTATATCAGGTAAAGTTGTTTACGAAGACGAGTTTCAAAAAATCCTTCGATATGGCCATCCTCTCCAATTAAATTAAATAGTGTCCACCATTAGCTGAGATTGTGGATCCTGTAATAAAACTAGATTCATCAGCAACAAGAAACTTTACACAACGAGCAATATCGTCAGGTTCTCCCAAGTGCCCTACAGGAATTTGACTTTCAGTTGCCTCAATAGCTTTCTCACTCATCGCTTTAACCATATCTGTATTGATATATCCCGGGCATATCGCATTTACAGTGATTCCTTTCCTCGCTCCTTCAAGGGCCAGTGATTTTGTGAAACCGAGTTCTCCAGCTTTTGCGGCTGAATAATTTGCTTGTCCTAATTGTCCCTTCTGTCCGTTTATTGAAGAAATATTTACAATTCTTCCAAATCCTCTAGCTCTCATCCCATCCCAAAGAGGGTGGGTCATATTAAAGAGACCATTAAGATTGACATTAATTACATCTCGCCACTGTTCTTGAGACATTTTATGGAACATTCCATCTCTAGTAATACCTGCATTATTGACTAGAACATCTATCGGTCCTAGTTTTTCTTCAACACTTTTTATTCCGGCAACGCATTCTTCATAATTAGCTATAGACCATTTGAATACAGTTATTTGATTTTCTTTAGAGAATTTAGTGGCTACTTCATCGTTACCTGCATAAATAGCTGCAACCTTGTAACCTGCTTCTTTAAGTTTGATCGAAATGGCAGCACCTATTCCTCTAGTACCACCAGTTATGAGCGCGACTCTCATATTAAAGCTCCCATTAATGTGAATTTCATAAGTTTAATTCGGTTAAATTTAATTGTTTTATTAGTCAACACAAACACCCTTTATATAAGAAGTTTTTACGCTTAGTGAGTAAATTTCCTATAATTTATATCAATAAAAAGCATCATTTCGTTTACAACAACTTTCTAAAAAATGAGCGAACATCTGTTGTATCCCAATCAATATCTCCTATGATGCGGCCAATTTCTATACCCTTAGGATTAATTACAACTGTTGTTGGAAGAGCGGTAACACCATATTTTACAGCAATTCTTCCTCTAGGATCTCTATATTTTTTCAGATTAATTAAATTATTATCGTCAAAAAAAGCATCAATAGCTTCCTTCGAGTTTCTTCCTGATGCTATGGTTATTATTCGGATATCTTCATGTTTCATCTTTTGGGCAAGACTGTTAAGTGACGGCATCTCTTTTTTACATGGCGCGCACCAAGTGGCCCAGAAGTTTATTATCAAAATATCTTCTTTGTAGCCAATCTCAACCATGTTCCCATTGGCATCCACAATAAGGGGATTTGGTAGTACCTCCATGCTTCCTGAAAAAATAAATTTTCTTAGCTCTCCCCTTATAATATCTTTAGTTTTTTCAGCATATTTACTCTCAGCAATCGCTGAAATTGAAAAAAAAAGATTTACGACAAGTATTAAAGGCCCTAGTTTTAGCATTGACATCATATACATGATCTATGATGTAGTGGTGGAGTTTAAAATGTCTAATAAGAAAAAATCAAATGAAATGTGGGGAGGGAGGTTTTCTGAGAAGTCTACTGATCTTCTTACAAAAATAAACTCTTCGATAGATATTGATAAACGACTGGCGTTTGAGGACATTTTAGGTTCAAAAGCCCATGTTGAGATGCTTGCTAAAATGAATATCATAACTAAACAAACAAAAACAAAGATATTGAGCGGATTAAAAAAAATAGAGAAGGAGTTAAAAGACGGTGATTTCGTTTTTGATAACTTGTTAGAAGACATTCATATGAATATAGAATCGAGGTTAGGAGAAATAATAGGCTCAGAGGCAGGTCATATACACACCGCAAGGTCTAGAAATGATCAAGTCGTTACCGACTTTAGACTGTGGATAAGAAGAGCTATTGAGGAGATAGAGTTCGAACTATTTAGGCTCCAGATGACCATCCTAAAAAAAGCGGAGCAAAATATAGAAATAATTTTCCCAGGTTACACTCACCTGCAAGTTGCCCAACCCGTAAGATTCAGTCATCACTTGCTTGCCTATTTGGAAATGTTCGCGAGAGATTTAGAAAGATTTAAGCAAACTAAAGAGAGATTGAATGAATGTCCTTTGGGGGCAGCTGCTTTAGCTGGAACTTCTTTCCCGATTGATAGGTTTTATACAGCAAAAACGCTTGGGTTTAGTGCTCCAATGAGAAATAGCATGGATGCAGTTTCCGACAGGGACTTTGTTTTAGAATTTTTATCTGACTCTGCCATCACAATGGTACACTTTAGTAGATTAGCGGAAGAATTTATTCTTTGGGGATCTATAGAGTTTGACTTTATTTCGCTACCTGATTCTTTAGTCACGGGCTCTTCAATAATGCCACAGAAGAAAAATCCTGATGCCGCGGAACTTATTCGTGCTAAGACTGGTCGAGTTAATGCGGCGCTACTATCTCTTTTAACAGTAATGAAGGGCCTACCTTTGGCTTATGCTAAGGATATGCAAGAAGATAAAGAGACCGTTTTTGATGTCTTTGATACTTTAATACTTGTAATAAAAATAACTCAGGAGCTCATAGAAAATATGAAAGTTAAGAAAACAAATATGTATGATGCAGCATCAAAAGGGTTTTCTACGGCAACTGATTTAGCAGATTGGTTTGTTAGGGATTTAGGCATGCCATTTAGAGAGGCGCATGCGATGACTGGAGAATTTGTGGAAGTGGCTTCTGAAAAAAATATCAAACTAAGTGAGTTGAGCTTAGATGATCTTAAAAAGGTTAATCCAAAAATAAACAAAAATATTTTTAAAATTCTATCTCCTGAAAACTCTATTGAGTCCAGAAATAGTTTTGGTGGAACAGCATCGCGAGAAATAAAGAGACAAATTAGATTTTGGAAGAGAAGATTAAATGTGTAAGTGGATGTTTTATCTTGCAATAGTAGTATTTTGCCTTAACGTTTCGGGTTGTGGTGTCAAATCAGCACCATTTTTGAATAAAAAAACCAACCTTATTAAAGATGAATAAACATATTTCTTACAAACTGGATCAGCTTTTCGTAGAAGATGTAGCTGTAAGCGATATAACAAGCAATTTGAGAACCCCATTCTATGTTTATTCACGTACAAGCATAAAGGATAACTTTGACCGGTTTACGAGATCATTAAAGGGATTGGATAGTATAATTTGTTACTCAGTAAAAGCTAATTCAAACCTTTCTGTTTTAGAAACTATTGCAAGAGTTGGAGGCGGAGCTGATGTAGTCTCAATTGGAGAATACCATAGGGCATTAAGAGCAGGTATCGACCAAAAAAGAATTGTATTTTCTGGAGTAGGAAAACAGGATTTTGAAATTGCTGAAGCACTTAAATCATCTTTGTTACAGTTTAATATTGAAAGTGTGTCTGAATTGGAGTCGATTAATAAAATAGGGATAAGGCTCAATAAACCGGCACCAATTGCTTTTAGAGTCAATCCAGACATAGACGCAGGCACACATGAAAATATTTCAACGGGCAAAGCTGATAATAAATTTGGTATTCCAATTGACAAGGCCAAAGAGGTTTACGAGTACGCGAACACGCTAGAAAAAATAAAGATTGTGGGTATCGATGTTCATATCGGAAGCCAGATAAGTAACTTAAGCGCATTTCGTCAAACATTTGAACACTTAGCAAAGCTTATTGGCGAGCTTAAAAGTATTAATATTCATTTAGAGAATATCGATATTGGTGGTGGCTTGGGCATCAAATATACGGATGATGATTTAGAACCTGACCTGCAAGAATATAGTACCTTGGTGAAGAAGATATTGGGAAATTTAAATTGTAGAATTATTTTTGAGCCAGGGAGATATATTGTAGGGAATTGTGGTATTTTAGTAACAAAGGTTCTTTATAAGAAGACAACTCAAAATAAAAATTTTATTATTACTGATGCAGGTATGAATGATTTTTCTCGAACCGCTTTATATGGCGCAACTCACAGGTTAATACCATTAACTAGAGTAAATAATGAAGAAACTGAAATCTACGATGTGGTGGGTCCGGTCTGTGAAACAACCGATACTTTTCTAAAAAATCGCCTTATGAAAAGTGTCGAACCAGGGGACTACTTAGCTTTCTTGGATGTTGGGGCGTATGGAGCAGTGTTGTCCTCTGAATACAACACAAGACCATTGGTTCCAGAAACCATGGTTTACAAGAAACGTTATGAGATTGTAAGAGCTAGACCAACTTATGAAGAAATATTTGACAAAGAAGTCATGCCTACCTGGGAATAAATGCCATTACATTTTCAATAATCATAAAAATAATTTCCTTTAAAATTCCAGTGTAACGGGTGATTTCAGACAAAATTTCGGGTGCAAATGGTATCTGGTTAAGTATCTCATCTTGAAATATAACAGTCAAATTATAACTAAAAAAACCAACTACTAATAAAATTGATGTGATGACTAGAAGTTTACGGCTATTTGGTCTGTTTTTCTCTACTAAAGTCTCTTTACTCTCGGTTTGAGGCTGCTTGGCCCTCTTCAATAGTTCGGATGACTCATGAAGTCTTTTCTCAATCTCTATTTCTTTTGCATCTCGCTCTTCAATTTGACGGTTGGTAGTACTCTCCTCTTTAATTCTAATATTTGGAAACGTTTTAGAGGGTCCTTCCTCCCCAATCTTGTTACTTGGTTCACTTGTCTCAAATTTGAAGAAATGTTCCCCCTCTGAGTTATTGTTTATAAGATTGGTCATTTTCTCGTGGTTGCCAAAGCTATTTTGAACTTCCTCAAGAGCTAAAGAGTTCAGGTCCATTTGTCCAAATTCTATACTTTCATTTGCCACTACCCCACCTTCACCAGGCTCCTTCGATACAGATGACGCTTTTTTTGTTGGTTCAAGCTTTTTAAACTTATCCACCCAGGAGTGACCACACTCAATACAGACAAATTTTATCGTCTTTGTCAGAGACGATCTCTCATTTACTTTGTATTCAGCATTACAATCTGGGCAGAAAACGTGCATATATTTATATATTTTCTCTTATCAATGGACTGTGATAATAAAGTGAAAGCACAAATTTTGAAATAGAATTTTTATTTGTTATTAAGAAAGTTGGGTAAATGACCGATAAATTTAAGGATATTAGCATTGGATTAATTATTTACATCCTGTTGGGGGTTATGGGCGTACTTCTACTTCCCTACGCGAGTGTTTCTAAGGAAAGCTGTCTAAAGGTCATTAAATTGTATTGTGGCGTCGTATTTTGGATTCTGAGAAAATCTTTTAATATAAAAGTCATAGTTAAGGGCGTTGTGCCAGGTAACAGTCCTGCAATAGTATGCTCAAAACATCAATCTTTTTTGGATGTTTTGATTTTATTAAAAGTCCTTCCTGAGCCAAAGTTTATAATGAAATCAGAACTATCTTGGGTCCCAATTCTTTCTACTTATGCAAGAAAAATTGGATGTGTAAATGTTAAAAGAAACGATAAGAGAAGAAGTCGACATGCTCTAAAAGAAGCAATAACAAAAGAAGCTCAAAATCAGTCGGGCCAGCTAGTAATTTATCCAGAGGGTACAAGAACTATACCTGGACACATGGTAGAATATAAAAAGGGTGTTTTGGTCTTATTTTCTAGCCTTAATCGTCCTCTATATTTAGTCTCAACTAATGCGGGAGTCGCATGGTCAAAAACTGGTAAGTTTAAAAAGAATGCTAACGCATCAATAAACTTTTTAGAGAAATTAATTTATTCAAAAAAGGATGGTCATAATTTGCGTTATATCAAGAACAAAATTGAACACGACTCTCAAAAACTTTATGAAGAAGAAGTTTCTAGAGATTAGATAAGGAACCCATATTTATATACTTCTGTGAACGGAGTTTTTTTATTTTTTGCCTATCCATTTTCTGGAAAGAGAAAATCTCTTCTATTAGTGCTTTCTTAACTTCTTCAATCGCTTTATTTTTGTTCCTATGAGCTCCTCCTAAGGGTTCTTTGATAACTTTGTCTACAACACCTATTTCCTTAAGGTGTTGGGCGGTTAGCTTCAATGCGTCGGCTGCCTCTCTCATCTTATCAGAGTTTTTCCAAAGAATAGAAGCACATCCTTCTGGAGAAATTACAGAATAAATGGAATGTTCCAACATTATTAATGTATTTGCGGTAGCCATTGCTATTGCACCCCCGGACCCGCCTTCGCCTATAATAACTGATATTATCGGTACGGATACTTCCAAACAGGTTTGGGTTGATCTAGCTATAGCTTCGGCTTGACCCCTTTCTTCGGCCCCTTTCCCTGGATATGCTCCTGGCGTATCAATAAATGTAATTATTGGGAGGCCAAATTTGTCGGCTAATTTCATGAGACGAGCAGCTTTTCGATATCCTTCCGGTCTGGCCATACCAAAATTTCGCCTTAATCTACTTTCCGTGGATTCGCCTTTTTCATGTCCTAACACTACTACGGGTGTATCTTCTAATCTACCGAGTCCTCCAATAATAGCTAAGTCCTCTGCAAAATTCCGGTCTCCACTTAAGGGGGTATATTCCCTAATAATATGGTTAATATAGTCTGTGGTGTGCGGTCTCTCTGGGTGTCGAGCTACTTGACATTTACGCCAAGGGCTCATTTCAGCGTAAAGTTCCTGAAGAATGTCAACAGTCTTACTTTTTAAAAGTATTATCTCATTCGTAATATTTTTACTACTTGAGCTGTCTGGTAAACTCTCAAGGTCTGAAATCTTGCTTTGAACTTCAGCAAGGTCTTTTTCAAAATCCAGATAAACCGTCATTAATTTATATTTTGAATCTTATTATGCTGATCAATTAGTACCTTTGCTTGTTTTATTGAAGCTATATCAATCAATTTACCCTTGAAAACAGCAGCGCCTGCACCTTTAGCTTCCGCTGCTTCCATTGCACTGATAATACCTTTTGCATTATCTATTGCTTCCTCCGAAGGACTAAATACCTGATTTGCAAGCTCAACTTGAGAAGGGTGTATTGCCCATTTCCCTGCCATACCGAGAGTAGCAGATCTTTTCGCTTGAGCAACATAGTTTTCTTTATCTGAAATATCACCAAATGGGCCATCAACAGGAAGTATACCATTAGCCCGACAAGCTGCAATCATGGCTACCATAGGATGGTGCCAAGGGTCCATTAAGAGCTTTTCACCGCTTTGTGAGTTGGTGTAATAGCCTTCTTGAGTTCCCCCAATGTTTGTAGTTTGCATACCCATTGAGGCTGCATAATCCGCAACTCCAAAACTCATTGCAACCAAACGATCACTAGCCAATGCAATTTCATTAATGTTGTCGAGCCCTGCAGCGGTTTCAATAATAATTTCAAAATTCAAACTTTTTTTTCGTTTATTTTTCTTTTCTAAAGCAGTTACGAGAGCATCTACTGCATATATGTCGCTAGAATTACCCACCTTAGGTATCATAATACAGTCTAATCGCTCATTTGAATTATCGACTAACGACAAAATGTCATCAACCCAATATTCCGTATCCAATCCATTTATACGAACTGATAGAGACTTGTCGGTCCAGTCTACAGTACTTATGGCCTTTGAAATATTCTGTCTTGCTTCAGCCTTGCTTGGAGGTGCCACACTATCTTCCAAATCAAGGTTAATTACATCTGCTTGGGAGGAAGCCATCTTTTCAAAAAGCTCTGGTCTAGAACCTGGACCAAATAGTTGACATCTATTTAATCTTTCGGGAATAGGCGGTTGTATTAAAAAACTCATTATTATTCCTTTTTTGTTTCAACACATAAGTTAGTAATTTCTTCTATAAAATATATCTCAATAAGTAAATTAAAAACTCATAAAAAAGTTTTAGTCAGCCTATTGATAGCTAGATCTAATATTTCTCTTCTGCAAGCTAGATTAAATCTCGCAAAATTTCTTGCAGCTTTTCCAAAACCACTTCCAAAACTCGGAGCAACTCCAGCCTCTTCTATGAGCATATTTCGCAGTTTTTCTTCACTTATATTTAATTTACTAAAATCTACCCATGCTAGATAGGTAGACTCCAAATCAAAAACTTTTACTTTATTTAGTGATTTCATAGCAGTAGTAAAAATATTTTTGTTTTTTTCTAGATAATGCATAAGCTGATCGAGCCATTCTTCTCCTTCTCTATATGCCGCTTCTGTCATTATCATTCCAAACCTATTTGGTGTTTTACCGAAAGCGGCGTGCTCTTGGTCGTAAATAGACCGAAGCTTAGGATTGGGAATTATGGTTGTTCCAGTATGGCAACCGGCGATGTTGAATGTTTTTGTAGCTGCTGTAAATAGCACGCTCATGTCTTCTGCTTCTGGTACTGCTTTTAGGAAAGTGGTGTGTGTTTTATCTGAATAGGTTAAGTCATGGTGAATTTCATCCATGAAAATTATAATGTCATTTTTTCTACAAAAATCAGCTAATGTGGTAAGCGTTTCTATGTCCCAGATTTTACCGCCAGGATTATGTGGGCTACAAAAAATAATAATTTTTTCTTTGCCAGACAATCTTTTGTCTAGTTCGTTAAAATCTACTTCATACTGATCATTCACAACCTTTAAAGGAATTTCTTTTGCTACCCTTTCATTATTTTTAATTGTGTTAAAGAACGAGTAATAAATAGGCGAAAAAAGCAATACCTCATCCCCCGGCGCTGAGAAAGCTCTCAAGCCCATCCCGATCCCAGAGTTTACTCCGTGTACAACAGAGCACCATTCTTCAGAAATATCCCAATCATGCCTTCTTTTCATCCATATTTTTACAGAGTTAACAAATGATTTGTTGCTTCCATAGTATCCGAAAACACCATGTGTTACTTCTTTCTGCAGAGCTGTAATAACAGATTGAGGAGGATTAAAGTCCATATCGGCAACCCACATAGAAATGCATGTATCTTTATTCGTTCCGTATAAACTTTCTATACTATCAAATTTTGACAGCTTCGCGTGTCTACTATCGATATATTTGTCAAAATTAACTATCATTTGGCTAACGGCTCATGTATAAAAAGTTATTTGATCTTCGTCTAGCATATATATAGTAAAAATTCAAAATGGCTGTCAAAAAAATAATACTTTATCCTAACCCTCTATTGCTCAAAACAAGCACAAAAATAGATAAATTTGATGAAAATTTAGTAACCCTTTCTAAACATCTAATTGATACCATGTATGATGCAGATGGTGTGGGGTTAGCCGCTCCACAAATCGGTATAAATAAAAGAATATTTGTGATGGACTGCTCACGCGAAGATGAAGAAAAAGATTTAAGAATTGTTATTAATCCAGAGATAGTGAATGAATCTGAAGAGTTGCATTTATATAAAGAAGGGTGCTTATCTATCCCAGGGATTACAGAGGAAATATCAAGGCCAAAAGTAATTGAAGTTATGTATCAAGATATAAACGGAGTTACGCAACGTAAAACGTATGACAATTTATGGTCCACGTGCTTTCAGCATGAATTGGATCATTTAAATGGAAAGCTCTTCATAGATCATCTTCGTCCTATGAAAAAGCTCCTAGTAAAGAATAAAATGAACAAATCCTCAAAAAAGGACAGGTAGGCATAGTAATGAAGATCGTATTTATGGGATCGTCAACATTTGCAATTCCATCTCTTCAAATTTTAAAAAAAACGCGATGTAAAATTGAAGCGGTTTACACCCAACCTCCACGAAAAGCAGGAAGGGGTAAGAATTATAAGGAAGTACCACTGGCAGAATACGCATTGTCTCAAGGTTTAAGAGTAGAGCAGCCACATACATTAAATGATCCAAATATAGTTTCGAAATTAAAGAGCTATAGTCCAGACTTTCTAGTGGTGGTAGCGTATGGGCTTATATTACCCAGAGAAGTATTGGATATTCCAAAAAGATTTCCAGTAAATGTTCATGGTTCTTTTTTGCCACATTGGAGAGGAGCAGCTCCAATAAATCATGTGATTTTTAGCAGAGAAACATTTACAGGAGTATCGATCCTCAAAATGTCTGAAAAATTAGATGCCGGACCGATATTACGACAAGAGAAAGTAATGCTAGATCATACGGAAACCTTTGGGTCTTTGCATAAGGTATTAAGTGAACTTGGAGCAAAAAATTTATTGAAAACACTTTGTAATATAGATTCTAATAAGGAAATACTACAAAATGATAAGCTCGTTAGTTATGCTCCAAAAATTAAAAAAGCGGATGCAAAATTAGACTTCAATCAACAAGCCTCTTCCCTGGAAGCCAGAATTAGGGGCTTAGCGCCTACACCAGCAGCCTGGTTTCAATACAAAACTGAGCGCTTTAAAGTATTTAATGCTGAAGTGGTGGAGGGTAGAGGGAAACCAGGCTCAATTATTGGGGAAAATTTGACAATTGCATGCGGTGACAAAGCATTGAATATTTTAGAGATTCAAAGACAAGGAAAACATATTATGAGCGTGAGCGACTTAATAAGAGGTTTCAAGTTCAAAAAAGGTGATCGAGTCAACTAATCAGATTGTTTGAAGCTTCTTCACGTCCCTTCACCGCAAGTGAGTCAGCCTTTTCATTTCCAGGTACTCCAGCGTGACCCTTTACCCATACCCATTCTATATTTTGATTTTTCGTCAAATTGAAAAGCTTTTCCCATGATGAACGGTTTGCAACCGGTTTTTTAGATGCTGTAACCCAATTGTTTTTAATCCAACCGAAGATCCATTTTGTTATACCGTCGACAACATACTTACTATCAGTGAAAATAGTAATATCAACATTTTTTTGTTTTAAGCATTCTAAAGCTTTTATTGCTGCTGTCAGCTCCATTATTTGATTAGTTGTTTTATTATTTTTCCCATAGAGAGTTTCTTCTTTTAAAATTTCACCCATACTATTTTCAGCGACTAAATAAACGCCCCACCCTCCGGGACCGGGGTTTCCACTGCATGCTCCGTCGGTGTACGCTTTTATTTTCATTCTTATATTCTGAAACCCAGAAAAGTTAGTAATAATACTACTATAAATGTCATTGGAAATCTAAGTTTGAGCCACCACTCTGGTAAAAACTTTCCCTTATGTAATTTTCTTTCGACCTCGAGAACCAATAGAAAGCCTATAGCTAGCACGAAGCTACTCATGAAAGGGACTACAATCGATAAAATAGCGATCAAAACTGGTGTAATACTTAACCAAAGTAACAACACTCTTTCTCTTTCCAGTGATGATACGTAGAATATGCACCCACTCATAAAAGAAAGAATAAAACCACTGTATATTAGTGAAATTCTAATCAACTCTTCTCTGAGGCTCTCATTTAGTCCGATATTAAAGGTAGAAGCTAGACCCATCAGTATTGGAATAAGTCCGAGAAGGCTCGCTAGCACTACGTTTTTTGGTACTCCATTGAACATAATTACCTCAACAAGGGTGGGACTTTAAATTCTATTGTCTCTTTTCTTGTCCTATCAAAGACTAAATTCGTTTCAAACTTTTCTTGGATGCTATTAATGACCTCTTTAACTAGATGATCTGGTACAGAAGCGCCTGAAGTAATTCCTATTGAGCTGGATTTAGCTACTTTTCCCCAATCAATTTTTCTATAATCTTCAATAAGGTATGCTTCGGAGCATCCACCGTCTTTTGCAACGTCGACTAATCTTTGTGAATTTGATGAGTTCTTTGATCCGACCACTAAAATTAAATCCACGTAATTTATGAGCCGTTTAACCTCTTCTTGCCTATTAGTAGTTGCGTAACAGATATCTTCTTTTTTTGGATTTTCTATTGATGGAAATTTTTTGTTTAAAGCAAAAGCAATATCTTTAGTGTCGTCTACTGATAAAGTTGTTTGAGTAACATAAGCTAACTTTTCGAAATCTGATGGATCTATCTTTTCAACATCTTCTTTATTTTCAACCAATAAAACCTCTCCTTCTGGTAATTGACCCATTGTACCGATTGTCTCAGGATGCCCATGATGCCCTATCATTATAATTTTATAACCCTTTTCATAATATCTTTTAATTTCATTATGAACTTTTGTTACTAGCGGACAAGTAGCATCTACGAATAGCATTTGCCGTTTTTCTGCCTCCTCTGGTACAAATTTTGGCACGCCATGTGCAGAAAATATTACGGGTCGATCCACAGGGCACTCATCTAATTCCTCAACGAACACAGCTCCCTTCTTTACTAAGTCATTAACTACATGTTTGTTATGGACAATTTCATGTCTGACATAAATTGGTGGCCCCCATTTTTTTAGAGCAAGTTCTACCATCTCAATAGCTCTTTCGACACCAGCACAAAAACCACGTGGATTAGCTACGTATATTTTCTTCATAGACAACTTTTTAGAAGCATTGGACATATCTAAAGCCTATACTTTTTTTTAAGAAAAAACTATCTTTTAGAAAAAGTGAGATTAAATGAATAATTATATTGTTGTTCTAGGATCGAATCTACCAAGTGAATTCGGGACCAGCGCTGACACATTAAAAAAATGTGTGGATGAAATGAGATCTATGGAGTCATTAAATTATTTATCGGAAAGTAACTGGTATATTTCTTCTAGCTTACTTGATGCAACAGAACCTAGATATATAAATATTGGGATCCGCTTCAGCACAAATCTTAGACCTTCAGAACTACTAAAACTTTCATCTAGTTTGGAGAATAAATATGGAAGAAAGCGTCAAAAAAGGTGGGGATCAAGAACTTGTGATATCGATATTTTGCTTTGTGATCAGATGATTCTACCCAGCAAGGAAAGTTTTGAGAAATGGCTTAAATTAGATTGTTCAGAACAAGTAAAGCTAATTCCTAATGAGTTGATTTTACCTCACCCGCGACTGCAAGAAAGGACTTTTTTCCTCAATCCCTTAAATGATCTTCAGCCTGATTGGATTCATCCATTTTTAAAGATGAAAGCAAAGGAAATGCTTGACAGTCTTCCACCCAATGAACTAGAGAATATACGTATATTTAATACGTAGGAACATGCAAAGGATTGTTTAATGGCACGAGTTACAGTGGAAGATTGTATAGACAAAGTCTCAAACAGGTTTGAACTAGTTTTACTGGCGGCGCATAGGGCAAGAATGATTTCTGGGGGCGTAGAGCCCAGCTTAGAGAGAGATAATGACAAAAACCCAGTTCTGGCACTAAGAGAAATAGCTGTGGAGACAGTTACCTTCGATGAGTTAATGGAGTCCACCATCGAAAGCCACCAGCGGCAAATAGAGGTAGATGAGCCGGATGATGAGGATTTATCCCTGCTAATTGGAGAAGGACATAAAGGTAAAGAAGACACTACCAATGATTCAGCAAACGAAGATTTGCTTAGAGCTCTGATGGATGCCCAAAAATCCGAGGGAACATAGAGAATTTATTTACCTTAACGATAGGTGAACGGCTTGTTATCTGTTGATGATCTTATAAGTTCTATAAGGGAATACAACCCTAGCACAAACGCCAATTTAATAGAAAAAGCATACGATTTCGGACTAACGGCACACGCTGGCCAAATGAGAAAGTCAGGTGAACCTTTTTTTTCACATCCAGTTCAGGTAGCAAAGATACTTTCTGAGCTTAAGCTGGATGATGCCTCTATTATTACTGCTCTGTTGCACGATACTATTGAAGATACCGCTAAGTCTTTTAAAGATGTATCTGATTTATTCGGAAACGAGATTGCTAATCTGGTAGATGGGGTGACAAAGCTCTCAAATCTCGAGGTGGCTTCCTTGGAGAAAAAGCAAGCTGAAAACTTTAGAAAATTAATTGTGGCGATAAGTAAAGACCTAAGGGTTCTTTTAGTAAAGCTTGCAGACAGATTACATAATATGAGAACCATAAGAGCTGTTAGTAATAATAGGCAATTAGTTAAGGCAAATGAGACAATGGATATTTATGCTCCACTGGCTGGTAGAATGGGTATCCAATCAATCAGAGATGAGCTAGAAGATCTTAGTTTTAGAATATTAAATCCAGAGGGCAGAAATTCAATAATTCGACGATTTCTTAAGCTTAAAAAAGAGAGTGACGATCTTATTCCAAAAATCATCAATGATATTGAAAATCAACTTGACTCGATCGGTGTCAAAGCAATAGTTTCGGGGCGTGAAAAAAAACCTTATTCTATTTGGCGAAAAATCCAGGATAGACAACAAGCTTTTTACAAGCTCTCCGATATTTTTGGTTTTAGAATAATTACAAAAAATGAAGAAGATGTTTACACAGCGTTAGGTGCAGTACATAGTCGTTGGTCTGCAGTACCGGGACGATTTAAAGATTATATAAGTCAACCCAAGTCTAATGGTTACCGGTCTATCCATACTACAGTTTCAGGTCGTGATGGGAAAAGAGTTGAAGTACAAATTAGAACTAAAGAGATGCATGATGTTGCTGAGACTGGCGTGGCTGCACACTGGTCTTATAGAAATGGCGAGAGATTTGAAAATCCTTTCGCTGTTGATCCATCTGGATGGTTTAGAAGAATATCTGAAGAATTTATTTGGGTGGAAAATTCTGACGATTTTATAGAACAAATGAAATTAGAGATGTTTCAAGACAAAGTGTTTTGTTTTACTCCAAAAGGTGAAGTCGTTAAGTTACCCCGAGGCGCTACGCCTTTAGATTTTGCATATACTATACATACTTCAATAGGAGATAATTGTGTTGGTTCTGAGGTAGATGGGATAAAAGTTCCTTTATGGACAAGGTTGAGGAATGGGCAGTCAGTTAAAATAGTAACCGCAAGTGGTCAAAAGCCCAGTACGAGTTGGGAAGAAATGGTTGTAACTGGTCGCGCTAAAGCCGCAATAAGAAAAAGTATAAGAGAAGAAAGAAGAGTTGAAAACATAAAGCTAGGAAAAGAGATTGCAAGAGTTTCCCTAGAGAGAATAGGAAAAAAACTTACTGATAATGCGATTAAAATAGCTGCTGAAAAATTAGGATTGAAAGACGAGAATAGTGTTTTAGCAGCATTGGGCTCAGTACAATTCACAGGTTTCGATTTAGTTAATAGTCTTTACCCTGAACTAATAAATACAAAAAGTGCGCCTCTTTCATCTGAGCAAGATTCAGTTAATTTTATAGGATTATCAACTTATAGTAATGGAAGTCCAGCACCCTGCTGTCAACCAATACCTGGAGACCCAATTGTGGGTATTGCCCAAAAAAAAACAGGGGTAGCCGTGCACGCTATTGATTGTGCGTTATTGGCTTCCTTTGAAGCTAAACCTAACCTTTGGTTAGAAGTAAGGTGGCCGTCAGTTACACATAGGTCCGTACACTCAACTAGTATAGAAGTAACAATGGTTAATAGCGTGGGTGTTTTGGGAAGAATCTGCACTTTGATTGGCGAACAGGGTGCAAATATTTCTGACTTAACGTTTGTAATGAGGAAACCTGATTTTTACAAAACAGTCTTTGAGTTAACCGTTAGAGACTTGAAGCATTTACATAACATTATTACATCTATCCAGGTAGATATGGATGTGTCTGAAGCATCTAGATATAGAGCGAACGATATCAAAGCTAAACAAATAAAGTAAAGAGACTCGAATTGTTTAAAAGAAGAGAAAAAAGATCAATTTTTAGGTTTTTTAATGAAGTAATCTTTTCCTTAAAGGGGATATCCAGAGCAATTGAATATGTTGGGATAAGAATAAAAAGAATACCTGATACGCCGCATAAAATATCTTTAGGTATGAGCTGTGGAATATTTGCCTCGTTTACTCCTCTTTTTGGATTACATTTTCTAATTGCTGGATTGTTAAGCTACTTGGTCAGAGCGAACGTTCTGGCATCATTGATAGGAACCTTCGTGGGAAACCCAATAACCTTTCCAATAATCACTGTTTTTAATATAAAACTTGGAGAATGGATTTTAGGCAGTAGTGAGTATTCTAGTGACGATGGAGGGAAGATTTTTGAAGGCTTTTTGGATTTTATTTTTCTAATATACAAAAGCTTTTTTACTGAGGGGTCAATTAGGGAGAATAATGTTCCAAGGATAAATGAATTTTTAAACGGAGTTTTCATACCCTACTCATTGGGTGGATTGATTTTTGGAGTGGTTATTGCGGTAATATCCTATTTCTTACTAAGACCACTTGTTTCAACCTATCAAAAGAAAAGAGATATTATAAGGGCAAAAAAGGCACAGAAAAAATTTATGAGGAAAAGATATGAAAACAGATGAGATTCGACTAGGAGTTAATATTGACCACGTGGCGACTATAAGAAATGCAAGAGGAACAAACTACCCTGATCCATTAAGAGCAGCAAAAATTGTAAAAGAAGCTGGAGGAGATGGGCTTACAGCCCATTTAAGGGAGGATCGCCGACATATAGTCGATCAAGATATAAAACGGCTAAAAAATCAAAATCTTCTTCCCTTGAACCTAGAAATGGCAGTAACTAATGAGATGCAAAAGATTGCTTTGGGTGTTTTACCAAATGCTGTTTGCTTGGTGCCAGAAAAAAGAGAAGAGAGGACAACCGAGGGAGGCTTGGATGTTGCTAACAGTATTTCTAGGCTAAAGGCTTTCATAGATCCTCTAAAACGAAATAATATCCGAGTCTCATTATTTATTGAACCGAATGAGGAACAAATTGATGCTGCAAATGTTATTGGTGCTGATATTGTTGAACTCCACACCGGGCACTTTTGCGATCTGTACGAAAAAAAAGATAAAGAGTATACTAAAGTTATAAAAACACTTGAACAAGCTGCAAACTATGCTTTTAATTTGGGCTTAGAGGTTCATGCTGGTCATGGGTTGACTGTTGAATCCGTTAAGCATATTAGCAAAATTCCAGAAATAAAAGAACTTAACATAGGGCATTCAATAATTAGCGACAGTATTTTTATGGGGCTCAGGGGAGCCATTGAGTTAATGAAACAGAAGATAAAAGAGGCAAGATTTTAAAGGGAGTTTAAAGTGATATTAGGTATTGGTACCGACCTTGTGAATATTGACAGGATTAGAAAAGTACTGTGTCGGTTTGGTAATCGATTTGAGAGACGGGTTTTTTCTGAGCTAGAAATCCAGAGATCAAGGAAAAAATATGATCCTTCATCATCCTACGCGAAACGATGGGCAGCTAAAGAAGCCTGTTCTAAGGCATTGGGGATCGGTCTAAGAATGGGCATTTCATGGAGGGAGATGCACATAGTAAATCTTCGATCAGGAAAACCAGAGCTTATAATAGATGGAAAAGCGAAGGATTTTCTCAAAGATATGACCCCAGAGGGTTATAGTCCAAAAATCAATGTAAGCTTGACAGACGATTACCCATGGGCAAAGGCCATAGTGATCATCGAGGGAATTAATTGATATGAATCGTGTATAATTGCGTAGGGTAAATAAATTAGATATAAAAAGATATGAAGAAAAAAAATATTAAACATAAAAACCCAGTATATGAACTTTTTATCACTTTAATTATTGCGTTAGCTCTAGCTGGGGTTATACGAACAATATTCTTTCAGCCATTTTGGATCCCAACCGGTTCAATGAAGCCAAATCTTTTAGTTGGCGATTTTTTATTTGTCAACAAGTTTTCATATGGGTTCTCACGTTACTCTTGTCCATTTTCATTGTGTCCAATAAGTGATAGGATTTTTTTTTCCGAACCTAAGAGAGGCGATGTAGTAGTATTTAGACACCCGAAAAGTGGTAAAGACTATATCAAGCGGGTAGTTGGTCTCCCTGGAGACAAAGTAAGGTTGTTAAAGGGCAAGTTGTTTATCAACGAGTCAATGTTAATTAAGGAAGAGTTGCCCGATTTTATAGAAACAAAGCTAGAGCAGGGGTCAATGAAAACCGTCCCGCAATGTGCTAATGAACCTGTTCCCTTCGGAAACGAAAATTGTGTTAAATATCAAAGCTTAGAGAAACTCGATAATGGTAAAAGCTATAAAATCTTAGACTTAGGACAGAACATTGGAGATGATACTCCCGACTTTATTATTGGAGAAGATGAATACTTTTTTCTTGGAGATAATAGAGATAATTCGTTGGATAGTAGGTTCGATAGACAGTTCGGTGGGGTAGGATTGGTCCCAAAAAAATATCTCATTGGCAAAGCATCACTAATCTTATTTTCCTCTAAGGGTACATCCATATTCTATTTTTGGACATGGAGAAAAGATCGTTTCTTTAAGGTCATTAGTTGAAAACCACTTACCATCAGAAAGAAATCATCAGGCTATTAAGCTATAAGTTTAACAACAACAGACTTTTAGAAGAAGCGCTAACACACTCTTCCGCGAGCAAATATAACAAAAATAATAACGAAAGGTTAGAGTTCCTAGGCGACAGGGTTCTCGGTTTGGTTATTGCTGACGAGTTATTGAAATTGAACCCTAATTCAAGTGAAGGTCAAATCGCGACCTATTATAATTACCTAGTAAAGAAAGAAACGTGTGCTCTCATTGCAAAAGAAATTGGACTTGAAGGTCTTTTGACTCTAGGTAAATCAGTAAGTCGAACCAATGATCGTCAAAAAGACAAGATTTTAGGAAATGCGGTAGAGGCTTTGATTGGTGCAATTTTTTTAGATGCAGGTTTCAAACGCTCAAGGGAGTTGATTCTTAAGGTCTGGAGAAAGCATATAGATATTGTTCGAGATATAGAGGCACATGCAAAAACTGCGTTGCAAGAATTATTGCAATCTAGGGGCCAACAACCTCCAAAATATTTACAAATATCTAGAACTGGGCCTGATCACGACCCTAATTTTTGTGTGCAGGTAGTATTGGGGTCAGGATTAAAGGCTATAGGAAATGGCTCGACTAAAAGAATGGCAGAAACAAAAGCTGCAGAACAAATTTTAGAAAAGATAAAAAATATAAATGACTAATCCTGAAAGAAAGCTCCTCAAGGCAATAATTGTTGGAAAACCGAATGTGGGTAAGAGTACTTTGCTAAACTTTCTGATTGGAGAAAAAGTCTCTATTGTTTCAAGAAAAGCGCAAAGTACCCAAAAGAATACTACTGGAGTTATTACAAAAGATGATAGCCAATTAATATTTTTTGATACCCCAGGGTTAAATAAGATTGGAAAAAATATTAAAATAACCGAAACCTTCAAAGCAGCTGCTGAAAATATAGACGTTCTTATTTACATGGTTGATAATAGGAAAAAAAGTCAATTTATAGATGAACACTTTAGAAATTGGCTAAATAATAAAGCGAATAGGTTTAGAAAAAAAATTGCAATTATCAATAAGATTGATTGTATTGAGAAGGTGAAGCTTTTTGAGATTTCAAAGAATTTGAATAATAGTATTAATTTTGATGAAACGTTTTTTATTTCTCTAAGTAAAAAGTCGGGGATAGAAAGGTTTAAGAATTGGGTAGAAAAACAGGCATATTCTAATGAATGGCTTTTTCGGAAGGCATATAAAAGCAACGTAAGTAAAAAAAATTTTCTGTCAGAACTTACAAGAGAAAAGGTCTTTGAGTATATTCATGAAGAAATACCGTATAATTTGGAAATAAATACCGATTATATTGAACCTAGTGGCAATGCATCATTAAAAGTATATCAAACTGTTTGGTTAAACAAAAAAAGCTATAAGCCTATAATTTTAGGAAAAGAAGGTAAGTCGATAAAAATGATATCTGTGCAAGCAAGACTAGATATGCAGAAATTTTTGAAAAGGAAAGTACACCTTTTTATTAGACTGAAGATTAAGAAAATGAGTTAAGATTTAATGGATTTAAAAGCCAAGATGATTGTGGATACAATTCGTTGGTCACTGGAACGAAAAGGAATCCCTGTCTATATTGAGCAAAAAGGTGATAGTGATGCTGGTGCAATTTTTATTAAACATTATAAAGGTCAGGGTCTATATGATGTCTATCATAGGGTTAATGATTACGATGAGGGAAAAAAAATTAAATTCTTATGCACTTTAACTGAATTAGGTATAAACGAGTTTTTTAAAAAACAAACTGATATTGATACTGACCTGTGGATTGTTGAGGTGGTGTCAAAAGAATTAGATTTACTTAACCTTTTTTTGAAGCAAGGGCTCTAGAAGTTGCGGTGGCAAGGGGAAGGAGTTCTTTTAGACGCAAGGCGTTATGGTGAATCTTCCGCCCTGATAGATGTATTTACAATATCTTTTGGGCGCAGAGTAGGTTTATTAAGAGGAGCATACAGCAAAAAAAATAAATCTGTTATCCAGCCTGGAAACCAACTATTTTTAACTTGGAGTGCAAGAATTGAAGAAAGCTTAGGCACTTTTAAGGTAGAATTGATTAAATCTAGATACCATACAATCAGTGCTGAGCGGACTGGATTAGAACTTTTTAATTTGATTTGTATACTTTGCTCTACATTTTTACCCGAAAGAATTGATTTTGACGACCTATATCACCAGACGATTATGTGCATTGAGGGGGAACGCAGCATTAAAGAAAAACTAAGAATATACGTAGAATGGGAGCTACAATTATTAAAAAGTCTTGGCTTTGGGCTTGATTTGGATAAGTGTGTCGTAAGTGGCTCAAAAAAAGACTTAAAGTTCGTATCTCCTAAGAGTGGTTGCGCCATTTCAAGAAAATCAAGCCTAGGATGGGAAAAAAAACTACTTGAATTACCGGACTTTTTGGGAAGCAGGAAGTCAGTAGAATTTTTAACAGTAACCGAGTTAGAAAAAGGATTTAAACTTACTGAATATTTTCTTAAAAAGTACCTCCAACCTATAAAGAGGTTCAAAATAGATGAGTTTTTCAGATCGAGAAATAGGGTATTACTGCGCTACTCACTTTAACTTAAGATTCTCTTTGCTATAACTTGGGCTTGGATTTCTGCAGCACCCTCAAAAATGTTGAGTATTCGCGCATCGCATAATACGCGGCTTATCTGGTATTCGAGGGCAAATCCATTTCCACCATGGATTTGCAAGGAATTATCGGCTGCTGTCCAAGCTATTCGAGCAGCTAACAATTTAGACATTCCTGCTTCTAAATCACATCTTTTGCCATTATCTTTGGCTCTCGCAGAAAAATAAGTTAGTTGTTTAGCGACCATAATTTCTACGGCCATATTTACTAATTTATCTCTAACGCGTGGAAAATTCATAATCTTTTGTCCGAATTGTGTTCTCTCATTGGCATACTTGAGGCCTAAGTCAAAAGCATTCTTAGCTACGCCTATTGCTCTTGCTGCAGTTTGTATACGAGCGCTCTCGAAAGTTTGCATTAGCTGAGTAAATCCTTCACCCTCTCTTTCTCCAAGTAAGTTCTTTCTATCAATTCTAAAATCATCAAAGCTGATTTCATACTCTTTCATACCTCTGTACCCTAGAACTTCAATTTCTCCACCCTTAATACCATTATCTGGAAAATCATCATTATCATTTCCTGGAGATTTTGGTGCTAGAAACATAGATAAGCCTCTATGGCCACTTTTGTCCTTGTCTGAACGAGCCAATAAAGTCATTAGATTAGCTCTTGATGCATGGGTTATCCATGTTTTGTTTCCTGTAATACTATATTCTTCTCCATCCAGAGAAGCACGTGTTTGCAGATTGCCTAAATCTGATCCAGTATTTGGTTCTGTGAAAACTGCGGTTGGCATTATTTCACCAGAAGATATTTTTGGTAACCAATACTCCTTCTGCTCTTGAGAGCCACCGCAGAGTATCAATTCAGATGCAATATCTGTTCTTGTTGCAAGGCTTCCAACACCAATATATCCTCTCGAGAGTTCCTCGGAAACCACACACATTGAAATTTTGTCGAGCTCAGTACCTCCAAACTCTTCTGGGATGGTCAATCCAAATACGCCTAAGCCCGCAAGCTCTTTGATTATATCTAAAGGTATAAGTTCATCCTTAAGATGCCACTCATGCGCATATGGTTTTATTTTCTCTTTAGAAAACTTATAAAACTCTTGCCTAATCATTGATTGATCTTCATTCAAACCGTCATTGCCAACGAAACTGGTACCTTCACTTTGGACAATGAGTTCAATAAATTGCGATCGCAAATAATCTACGTCTACTTCATCCCTAAAAAATCGGACGTCGTTACAATCCAATGTGTCAAGTGCGACTTTTTTGTAGTCAAGGTCAATAGGTCTTATAATTTCATTTTGAGACATCATTATACCACCAAAAAGCTGGTTCAAATATTCATTAAAGCTCAAAATTAATATTATGCGTTCTGTTTTTCTAAAGGTTTTACCTTTAAAAAGTTGGTCGGCCCATATGGACATTTGCTTTAGCGCCTCAACATATGTTGCTACCCACGCTAATCCATGTAACTTGCTTTGATATTTGGTATCATCTTTTAAGTGGCAAAAATTATTTTTTACAATAACCTTCAGATCATTTAGATACACATCTAATTTCTCTGCAACTATTTGCGATTTATTAATTATCACTCTATCTTCTGTTGCAAAACCATTGTTCATTTCTTTAGGAACGGGTGTAGTAATATTCACTGCGAGTTCTCCATCAAAGTTCTTATGTTATATGTCAGTTTTGTAAATAAATTCAAATTAAATTTATATAAAAATTCTTCCTTTATCATCATTGTTTGTAATTCCTGTTTTTTCTAGGCATAAGTAATTTCCTTCAACTATTCTTAACGCTGTAATAAACAGAACCATTGAATCCAATATATCATCAATCTTTATCATATAATTATTGCCCAACTTTAAGTTAATTGACAATGGATCTAAACCTGCTTTTTTTAAGAGATCTAATCTTTCAAAAATTCCTAATACTGACTTTTTCTTTGCCTGTAGAGATTCATTTTTCAACATTTTGAAACTGCATTCGGGGTGTCCCTCATAAATTTTATTAGGTAACTTTGAAAGTTTTTGTACCTCACTAATTTTCCTTTTTAAGTGCCAAGATTGCTTTGATAAGCCTTTGCCTGCTATTTTCTTGCTAAGATCATTGGCCTCCTTATAAGTAGTACATTTGAGAACTCTTTTTAACGGTGGAATAAATATTGAGGATTGAAATTCTTTTCCAAGATATTTTTTTGCTAAGATATCGCATTCTCTTAAGTAGTTGAATTTATTTAACTCGATTGGCATATCTACCACTACTACACTGTTAGGGTAGTCTGATAGAAGCTTACCAAGGTCTTCAGAAAATTTTATAATACATAAACGCTTATTTTTCGAGCTACCTATAGATGCGATCCAGCCAGACGACGTACCGTCCACTCCAATAAGGTCTATAGCGTTAGTCATTCTTTAAGCGATTGTAAACGCTATCTACCTTTTCATTAATTGTAGCAAACTGTTTAAAATTACTGACAAACATCTCTTTCAACGTGGTTGCTGATTGATCATAATCACTGGTATTGGCCCAATTTAACCTAGGGGTTAACAAATTGTTGGGAATGCCATCTATCTCAATTGGAACACAAAAATTAAAAAACTGGTCTATCCGTGTTTGAAACTCTGTCTTATTACTTAAAATAAATTTTAAAATCTTCCGGGTTAATTCTATCGATATTCTTCGCCCTTCTCCGTAGCTTCCACCACTCCACCCCGTATTAAGCAACCAACAATTAGGTTCTGTCTTTTGGATCTTGCTCCATAAAAGTTGTCCATATACTTCAGGTTTCAGTGGCATGAATGGTGCACCAAAACAAGTTGAGAAAGTGGGAACTGGTTCCTTGATCCCTTCTTCTGTTCCGGCAACCTTTGACGTGAAACCAGAAAGAAAATAGAAAACTGCTTCGGCTGCGGTAAGTCTAGCAACAGGCGGTAATACACCGAAAGCATCGCATGTCAGTAAAATAATATTTTTAGGAACTCCACCATATCCGGATTTTGATGAATTTTTAATGTAAGAAATTGGATAGGCACATCTCATATTTTCTGTAATTGAGGAATCTGAAAACTTTAGTGACCGGTCGCTTGGATCGTAATTCATGTTTTCAATTACCGTAGAAAATTTTTCAGTTGTTGAGAAGATTTGTGGTTCTTCCTCATAACTTAAATTAATGGTTTTTGCATAACACCCACCTTCAATATTGAATACTCCAGTATCGCTCCAACCATGCTCATCATCTCCAATTAAAACTCTTTCTGGATCTGCCGAAAGGGTTGTCTTTCCTGTCCCAGATAAACCGAAGAATAGTGCAACGTCATTTTCATTTGAAATAGCATGGTTTGCAGAGCAATGCATAGGCATCGTGGATTTTTGAGGAAGTAAAAAGTTTAAAAGTGTAAAAACGGACTTTTTATTTTCACCCGCATACCCCGTACCACAAATCAAAACAAGTTTTTTTTCGAAACTTATTGTGATAGTTGTCTTCGATATACAGCCATGTCGATCAGGATCAGAAAAAAAAGAAGGACAATTTAAAATTTTGAAGTCGGGCTTAAAATTTTTTAAAGACTCTTTCGATGGAACCTTTAGCAAATGTCTTATAAAAAGACTATGCCAAGCCAATTCTGTCGTAACTTCAATATTCAAAAACTCGCTTGTGTTCATTGAAGCTTGTAAAGATTGAGAATAACATCGTTTATCTTTGTAATGTTCTAATATGTCCTCATGAAGTATGTCAAAATGGTCAGTAGACATCGGTAGGTTATTTTCCCACCAGATCTTCTCTTCTGTGGCCTTTTCCCTTACTACATGTTTATCTTTAGGAGATCTTCCGGTCTTCTCTCCAGTAAATACTATTAAAGAACCACCTTTGCCTAACTTCCCTTCGCCATTCTTAATGGCCTCCTCAACGAGTTCAATTTCATTTAAGTTTTTTAATATTATACTAATGTTATGATACTCCCGTTCTGTCTAATAGTATCTTATAGAATCGCTTCCTGTTTGACTGTTAAATTATCTTACAGTAATCTTGATTAATCATATATAGAGTAAAAAAACAATTAAAAATACATTGTCTATGGGTAACGTTGTTTATTTTTTTTTGCTTATCAATTAGCATAAAATAATACAAAATAGAGGGTAACTTTTGGTCGACAATAATGAATTAATTTTAGTCATAGGACAGTCGGGTGCAGGAAGGACCACCGTAATTCATATACTGGATGATCAAGGATTTGATACGCTCGATAACGTGCCTGTTCATCTAATACCTAGAGTAGCTCCCAGAGAATTAATAGATAAGCCACTAGCCTTGGGACTAGATATCAGGTCCAAAAGCTTTTCACTCCAGAACTTAACGAAAGAAATAGATAATTGGAAGGCATCATCAAAGTCTCGCGTAGTAATTTTATTTTTAGAGTGCAACTTGGATATTCTGATAAAAAGATTTTCCTTAACTAGGAGACCACATCCCGTTCTTGGTGAGAATAATCTCGAACTTTCAATAATGAGAGAACTTAAACTAATTGCTCCTCTAAGGGAAAAAGCGGACTTTGTTTTAGATACCAGTAATACTAGCCCTAATGAAATAAGATTGAGGTTGGGGTCTATTTTTCCCTTGGCAAAAAACAGAAGTATACAAATTGTTCTGCAGTCTTTTTCTTTTAGAACAGGCTCTCCTTCAGGCATCGATATGGTTTTTGACTGTAGATTTTTGAAGAATCCAAATTGGGAAGATGGTTTAAAAGACTTAAATGGAACTGATGCTGAGGTCAAAGATTATCTGAATAAAGACGAAAGTTGGGCTCCTTTTTATAAAAGTTTAATAGAGATGTTGTCCACAATAATACCGGCCTTCGAAAGGGAAGGCAAATCCTACTTATCGATAGGTCTTGGTTGTACCGGGGGACAACATAGATCTGTGTTTGTTGCTGACCAAATTTGTAATCACTTATTAAAGGAAAATTTTAACGTAAAAGTTTTACATACAATCTTACAAAAGTGATTTTTCTTAAATTAATTAATAACCAGGAATTGTATCTATCTAGTCAGATTTTCTTCTCTATTTCTGGTACCACTTTGAATAGATCATCAACCAGTCCAAAATCAGCAACCTGAAATATGGGAGCCTCCTCGTCCTTATTGATTGCAACAATTACTTTACTGTCTTTCATTCCAGCCAAGTGCTGTATCGCGCCAGATATCCCGACCGCGACATATAAATCTGGTGCAACTACCTTACCAGTTTGTCCAACTTGCCAATCATTTGGTGCAAACCCTGAGTCCACTGCTGCTCTGCTAGCACCCACCGCTGCTCCTAGTTTGTCAGCAAGACCCTCAATTATCTCAAAGTTTTCCTTGCTTCCGACACCTCTTCCTCCAGACACAACTACTTTTGCTGAGGTAAGCTCAGGCCTATCACTTGCTTGTATTTTATTTTCTATAAAAGTAGTAAGATTGTTACTACATTTATAGTCTAAATTTTTTATGTTCGCTGTGCCATTTAAAGGCACAGCATCAAAGTTACTAGTTCTTACAGATATTAATTTTATTTTATCAATGGATTGCACTGTTTGTATCGCATTACCAGCATAAACTGGACGTTCAAAAGTATCCTCCGATATAACTTTAGATATATCTGATACAACCATCACATCTAATATACCACCAATTCTTGGAAGAACATTTTTTCCAAAGGAACTTGATGGTGCAAATATATGAGAATATAATCTTATGGTGTCAAGCAGCGTATCGCTGTAGCTTTCAGCAAGGCTGTGAGTGAAAAGATCATCTTCTAGCACAAGTACGTTTTCTATATTCTCCATTTTCGCTAATTTTTTTGATGCATCGGCGCATTTGTTAGAAGCACATAAAACGTCAACTTTACCCAAAGTTGATGCTGCTGAAACAGTTTTACTAGTTTGATCTTCAGCAAGCTCACCATCATTTATTTCCGCTAAAACTAATATATTCATAAATCTATCCTCCGACATTCTCTTGAATCTTTTCAACCAGTTGATCTATGTTTTCTAAGATCAAACCGGCTTCTCTACTATTAGGTTCTTTTGTTTTAATAACTTTAAGCCTTTGTGTCATTTCAACCGCTAAATCAGCTGGACTTATTTCCTCTAACGGTTTTCTCTTTGCCTTCATAATATTTGGAAGGCTAGCATATCTCGGCTCATTTAATCTAAGGTCAACTGACACAACTACTGGGATTTTTGCATCTATAGTCTGTAGTCCCCCATCGACCTCCCTCGTTACCCTAATCATATCCTTCTTAACCTCAATTTCTGAGGCAAAAGTTGCTTGAGACCATTGAAGTTTTGCAGCTAACATTTGCGCAGTTGCATTAAAATCATTGTCTATGGCCTGTTTGCCACATAAAATTAGGGAGGGCTTCTCTTTTGAACAAATTGCTGCAAGTATATTAGCAACAGTAAGTGGTTCAATGTCGTTTTGGACATCATCTGTGGCAACAACTAAAATAGCCCTGTCAGCACCCATAGCTAATGCAGTTCTCAACGTTTCTTGATTTTGCTGGACTCCAATAGACACAGCTATTATTTCTTCCGCATTGCCTTTCTCTTTTATTCTTATAGCTTCCTCTAGAGCTATCTCATCAAATGGGTTCATTGACATCTTAACATTTGCTAAGTCGATACCACTTCCGTCTGCTTTCACTCGGGCCTTAACGTTGTAGTCTAAGACCCTCTTTACAGGGACTAAAATTTTCATCTATATTTTATCTCTTTTATTAAATTTAAATTCAAAATATGCACTAGTTAATTACTTCATACAAGACGTTTTATTTGTTTTTTCCTGGAGACCAAAGCACCTCAGATGAATTCTCTTGATTCTGAACTCTGGAGGCAACAAATAACCAATCTGATAATCTATTCAAATAAACAAGAGTATTATTATTTATCTCTTCTTGCGATTTAAGGCTGACAACACTTCTTTCCGCGCGACGGCAAATAGTTCTGGCTAGATGTAAAAAAGTAGCAGACTCACATCCACCAGGTAAAATAAAGCTATTTAATGGCTCAAGTATCTCGTTCATTTTATCTATATCTGCCTCAAGCGTCTCTATTTGGCCCTTAGATAACCTCAATCGGTGATTATTTTTTTTGGAAATTGGTACACATAAATCAGCACCTAGATCAAATAGATCATTTTGGATATTTTTAAGCTTTCCTTTTAAAACTTGTGTCGCATACAGAGTAACAACACCAATACTTGCGTTAAGTTCATCAACGTTTCCATATGCGCTTACCCTTAAGCTATCTTTAAGTACCCTTTCACCGTTACCAAGTGCAGTGTTTCCACCATCACCTGTTTTTGTGTATATTTTATTTAATTTTATCAAATTACCCACCCCTTGAAAAATAAACGAAAAGAATGATCATTAATATAGCAATAGCTTGAAAAAGTATTCTTAAACGCATAATTTTGTTGGCGTATTTTTTATTGAAGTCCCCACCAAAAGCAAATCCACCGAGGCCGATCATGAGAACTATAACTACCAGTAGGCAAGCCACAATCACAAATATATACGCATTTTCTAATATCACTTAATATCCTTTCAAACCATTTAAGGCGCGACAGAAATATAGTTTTAATTTTATGTATTTCTATTATTGAGTTTACAGATTATTCCAAGTAACTTAGCGCAAAATCTGCACATTACAAAACAGTTATATAAATATTTGATAAATGGACCAAAAACAAGATATTACGAATGCATTGGAGACAAGATATCTCTTATACGCAGTATCTACAATCATGGATAGAGCACTTCCAGATGCCAGAGATGGTCTTAAACCTGTACATAGAAGAATTCTTTATGCAATGAATCAGCTTAGATTATATCCTCAATCAAATTTTAGAAAGTGTTCTAAAATAGTGGGTGAGGTTATGGGTAATTACCATCCTCATGGGGATAAAGCTATCTATGATGCATTAACTAGATTTGCTCAAGATTTTAGTGTTAGATATCCACTTATCGAAGGTCAAGGTAATTTTGGAAATATCGACGGAGATAACCCAGCAGCTCAAAGATACACTGAAGCGAGGCTATCAAAATACTCAGTTGATCTTCTTGAAGGCCTAGACGAGGATTCAGTGGATTTCAAGGAAACATACGACAGTTCGGGTAATGAACCAATTGTACTTCCAGCAAGCTTCCCACATCTTCTAGCAAATGGGGCCTCAGGAATTGCTGTTGGAATGGCTACCAGTATTCCACCCCATAATATGGCAGAGCTACTACAAGCTTGTACATTACTAGTTGATCAACCCGATTCTACTATACAACAACTATCAGAAATTGTAATTGGCCCAGATTTTCCCACTGGTGGAATTATTTTGGATAGTAAGGAAGAAGTCATTAAAGTATATACCGAGGGTAAGGGAAGCTTCAGACTACGCGCCAAACATCACATTGAGGTTCTTAAGCACGGTAACTGGCAACTAGTGATAGATGAAATTCCTTACCAAGTTCAAAAGGGAAAGCTAATAGAAAAAATTGCTGATTTGATTTCTAGAAGAAAATTATCCCTTGTGCAAAACGTGAGAGACGAGAGTGCAGAAGAGATAAGACTTGTTATAGAGCCAAAATCTCGGAATGTGATAAAAGAAAATCTCTTACTTTCCCTTTATCAATTTACCGATTTAGAAACAAAGATTTCTGTAAACCTCAACGTACTGATTGATGGTATTTCTCCAAAAGTAAGTAATTTGCGAGAATTACTTCAGACTTTTTTGGATCATAGAAGAGAAATCTTGATAAGAAAATCCACTTATCGGCTAAAAAACATTGATAGGCGTTTGGAGATTATAGAAGGCTTACTTCAGGCTTACGTAAATCTCGACCGCATAATAAGTATAATAAGAGAGGAGGATGATCCTAAAGCCTCAATTATTGAGGAATTCGGTCTAAGTGAATTTCAGGTTGAAGCAATCCTAAACCTTAGATTAAGAGCATTGAGAAGGCTAGACGAGGAACTACTTTCAAATGAGCAGGAAGAATTAATGAAAGAGAGACAAGTTTTAGAAGACTTGCTCGAGGATCAAAGTCAGCAATGGAAAAGTATTAAAAGCGAGTTAATGGTATTAAAGAAAAAATTTATGAATTATGAATTCAGCGAAAGACTTACATTAGTCGAGCCTGAGAAAGAGAGTTATCGCAAATATCCCGACAATGATCCAACGGATGATTATCCTGTGACAGTGGTTTTATCCGAAAATGGATGGATAAGGTCTTACAGGGGACATACTGTTGAGACCAATTCGTTTAGGTTAAGAGATGGAGACGGTATTAAGTTTGTTGCGCAACTATTGAGAAGCCAGCAATTGTTGTGTATAACTTCTGAGGGAAGGTCATTTAGTTTATCTCTCGATCAACTAAAAAAAGACAAAGGGTATGGAGAACCCCTGAATTTAATCATTGGAACAGGGAATGTAACCTCTATAGTCGGCTTGTTTCCTTTCCATCATGAATGTAAAGGTCTTATTTACTCAAAAAAGGGTCTTGGATTCACAATTGATTTTTCCTCACTAAAATCATCTATCAAAGCTGGAAAAAAAATATTTGAACTTACTGATGGCGATCAAGTGGTTGGAATCCAAGAAATTACAGGTGATTATGTTATTGTTTTAAGTACCGCTCTCAAGATGTTGATTTTTTCAGTAAAAGAGTTACCTCTGTTAAAGAAGGGAAAAGGCGTCCGCTTGCAACGGTATAATGAAGCTGAACTTTCGGATATAATGATTTTTTCGCTGGATGAAAAAACTAACCCAATTATTAAAAAAATATTTACTAAAAACGAAGAGATCAGTTACTGGCTTGGGAAAAGAGGTCAGGTTGGCAAAATGCTACCCAAAAAATTAATAAGAAAGAAAATAACTAATTTTAAAGATCTTCTATAATTTTGCTAATTAACCCATTTACCAATTTTTTCTCCCTTCCTGTCGGGTAAAATGTTTCTGTTATTGAAACGTACTCAGACATAATGACTTTTTTTGGTGTTTTCTTATTCAGAACCTCGGCGCTTGCAGCTCTTAAAATTGCTCTTAACGTAGTGTCGATTGTTTTTAGATTCCACGGATTGTTAAAAGCCATATTTATTTTATTATCTATCTTTACTTGATTTTTGGCCGCTTTTTCAATTATACGTTGGGCCAAGGAATAATTCGGCTTTAAGATTTCTGTGCCTTGTATCTGTTGCATATAGAACGGCTCTTTGAGCTCTCTCTTTATAATCCCATAACTTTTGCCATTGGCTTCCATTTGGAATAGTGCTTGTACAGCAAATAATCTCGAGATTGTATTTTTCTTGTAATCATGAGATCTAATAGAGGTCACGTTTTTAACGACCTCTTTCTTTTATTTTGATAATACTCAACAATGCATTGCAAGCCTCTCCACCTTTATCAAAAATTTCAGGGTTTGCTCTCTTTTCAGCTTGCACTCTATTTTCTACAGTTAAAATCGCATTCCCAATACAGATTTTTTCAAGACCTAGATTTGTAAGTCCTCTAGAGCTTTCTGAGCTTACTATCTCGAAATGCGCGGTCTCGCCTCTAATTACACATCCAATTGCAATAAAACCATCAAACTCATTTTCCATCAATTTAATTGCAGTTGGTATTTCAAGTGCACCCGATACCTCCACTATTTCGAATTCAGCTTTTATTTCTTTAAGAATACGAGTTGCTCCCCGAATTAGATCATCGGTAATTTCTCTGTAGTAAGGAGCAGAAACTAAGCAAATTTTAACTTTTTTCTTCGTCGATGGTGAGACGTTTCTGTATTGTTTCCCCGCTATCACTTAAAAACCTTCCGTTGTATCAATTTGCAGGCCATATCCTTCTAAGCCAATTACTCTTGGGAGTTTCGAATTCGAAAGAAGCTTTATTTTTTTTACACCCATTAAGGAT
>CABZEG010000014.1:0-20000 GCA_902524655.1 uncultured Alphaproteobacteria bacterium
TTTTTTGGTCTGAATTCATGCCGATTGGGGGATGGAATGGGGGATAGATTAGTTTCCTTAAACCTAAGCAACTGATTAATATAGTGTTCTTGAGATAGTGTGGCGGACAGGATGGGATTCGAACCCACGGAGGAGTTTCCCCCTCACTCCCTTAGCAGGGGAGCGCCTTAAACCACTCGGCCACCTGTCCACATAAAGGGGTACAATGCTATTCATTTCTATTCAAGAATAAAAAGCTTCCTTCACTACATTTAATTTTATTTGTAGCCTTTGCTAATCCAGAGAGTTATGAATATAGGATGTACAAAATTCTATTTTTTTCTTTCGTCTTTCTGATGTTGGATCAGCTCTCTAAATGGTTTGTAGTATTTCACTTGGGATTACAACAAACGCTATATTTAAATTTAAATAACCAGTTCATAAATTTTTACATGGCCTGGAATAAGGGTATAAATTTTGGCTTATTTGAAGGCGATAGTACTTTCCAAGCCTACATTTTGACTGCGATCTCTATTACAATCTCGTTAGTTTTTTTTATATGGTTGAAAAATTCGCGTAGTTATACAGTTCAAATATTAGCCTCTTTAGTCATTGGAGGTGCGCTGGGTAACGCAATCGACAGAGTTTTAAATGGAGCGGTTGCTGATTTCATAAATATTACCTGTTGTGGATTTCGAAATCCCTATTCTTTCAATTTAGCTGACGTTTTCATATTTATTGGGCTTGTAGGACTGTTAATTTTCAGCTTCGATGAAAAACAAAGCTAGTTTTATTGCCGAATCTTCTTTGATATACTAATAATAGTATGCTAATTTCGTGGCATACTAAATATTGTGGGTAAAAAATATGAACCTAGAGAACCTAAGGGTATCTTCTAAAAATTTACAGCCAAGTCGGATAAGGCAACTCGATATGCTGACCAGTAACCAAATCGCGGCTGGTGAAGTTATTGAAAGGCCTAGTTCGGCTTTGAAAGAATTAATTGAAAATTCAATAGATGCTGGCGCAAATTCAATTGAAATGGTTTATTCAAATGGTGGAAAGACTTTTTTAAGCGTCAAGGATAATGGGGTTGGCATAACTAAAGAGGACTTGTCATTGGCTTTATCAAGGCATGCAACTTCAAAGATAAGCACGATCGTTGATCTGACAACGATAAATAGTCTAGGGTTTAGGGGAGAAGCGCTTGCTTCTATTGGGTCAGTCTCTGAGTTGACCGTGAAATCAAAGTTTATCCAAGCAAGTGATACATTTGAGATTTCCAGTAGATTCGGAGAATTACAACAGGTCAAGCCCTCTCAGTATCTTGAAGGTACTCTAATAGATATCAAAAACCTTTTTAAATCCATGCCTGCAAGATTAAAGTTTTTGAAAACTGACAGAGCAGAAGGGATTTCCATACTGGAGGTTGTGAAAAAATTGGCATTATCTCATCCAGAGATAAGCTTTAAACTTTACGAAATAAAAGATGAAGGAAACCCGAGAGAAATTTTGCGACTGGAAAGTTCTACAGGTTCCAATCGTTTGAGTAAAAGAATAAAAGAAGTACTAAAAAATGAATTTTTAGAAAATTCTCAACAAGTGGAATATGAAACTGAGAGTGTAAAAATTAACGGCTATGTCAGTTTTCCCACTTTTATTTCTGGCAACGCTAATAATTGCTATTTTTTCGTGAATGGGCGGTTTGTAAGAGACCGTTCTTTGCTTAGCTTCACAAGAATGGCTTATGGGGATCTGATGGAGAAGAGAGGTTTTCCTTCTGCTGTCCTTTTCATAAACGTTCCAAAGGAGGAGCTTGATGTGAACGTGCACCCTTCAAAAATGGAAATCAAGTTCAAAAACCTCGAAAGTATTAAAAAATGTGTTAAATCGGCGGTGCGTCAAAGTCTGAAGCTCGATAGATTTAATACAAGAAACCATTTGAGCAAGCAGGCCTATTCTTATTTTAGAAAAGACCCAAGCTATAAAAATCAACAGACAACTGTTTTTTCTAGTAATAGCAGTCATCGCTTTGATTTTAGACTAGATCTAACTGAAGGTGCGAAAGAGGATCGAAAAGATGATATAGCTTTTGAGGAAAAACAGGTACAAAACCCTGATAAAAGTAGACTAGGAACACCTAAAGCACACTTATTTAAAAATTTTATAGTTGCGCAGAATGATAACGAGTTAGTTATAGTTGATCAGCATGCAGCACATGAAAGAATATTGTTCGAAAAACTTAAGTCACAAAAATATGATCAGGGGATAATGATCCAAGAGTTATTAGTTCCAGAAATAGTAGAATTTACAATTGTTGAAGTGGACTCAATTATCGAAAAACAGGGTATTATGAAGCAGTTAGGCTTAGAAATAGAAAGGTTTGGGCCAGCATCAATATGTATAAGAGGAACCCCTGCAGTGCTAGGAGATATTTGTCCAAAAACACTGCTTATCGATCTCTTAGATGATTTAGAAAGTCTCAATTCTACTGAAGGCTTAGAAAACAAAATTGATAAAGTCTTTTCTAGTATGGCCTGTCACGGGTCTGTAAGATCCGGTAGAATTCTTAAATATGAAGAAATGCATAGCCTTTTAAGAGAAATGGAAAAAACACCAAATAGTGATCAATGTAATCACGGTAGACCTACTTATTTAAAGCTCGACTTAGAGAAAATAAATAAATTATTTGGTCGCACGTAATGAGTAATATTGACCTTTTTCTGCTAGTTGTATTGTCGGGCATGCTAGTCTTGATAACAAGTATTTTAATATTTTGGAACTTTCGATTTTCAGATAAAGATGGACGTACCAATAGTAAAGCCCTTCAGGAAACATTAAGAGATCTATCGGTCAATCAGCAGCAGATTGTTGGTAGTATTAAGGTTATTACAGATACACAAACTACTTCACAGGCAGCGATTATTAAACATGTCGAGAGTAGATTAGAGGAAATACAGAAATCAATATCCTCTTCCTTGTCAGGAAGTTCGGTTAAAACTGCGCAGACTCTAGGAGAGTTGCAGCAAAGATTACAAACTATAGATAAAGCTCAAACAAATATCGAAAAATTATCAGGTGAGGTACTGGGCTTGCAGGAAATTCTTTCCAATAAGCAGGCCCGAGGTGTTTTTGGTGAAATTCAACTTAAGGACATTGTCAGGAAAGCCCTTCCGTCAGATGCTTATGATTTTCAATATACACTGTCCAACGGTAAACGGGCTGATTGCATAATTTATCTACCAGAACCCCAAGGCAATATCGTTATTGATAGCAAGTTCCCTTTAGAGGCATATAATGCTATGATATCAAATAAAAATGAAGTTGAGAAAAACAGAAAGGTACAATTATTTCAGAGTTCAATAAAAACACATATAAATGACATTTCTGAAAAATATATTATTGAAGGGGAAACCGCAGACGGAGCAATACTGTTTCTGCCATCAGAGGCTATTTATGCCGAGCTTCATGCAAACTTTTCAAAATTGGTAAATGAAGGTTTTGAGTCACGTGTATGGATTGTCTCGCCTACCACCTTGATGGCTACATTGAATACCATGAGAGCAATTTTGAAAGATGAGAGATTGCGTCGTCAAACGAGCCGTATAAGAATAGAACTAGAACTTCTGTATAAAGATATCGTACGGTTGGAAGGTCGAATTATTAATTTGGATAAACACTTCAACCTTGCTTCAAAAGATGTTGATGAAATAAAAATTTCGGCAAAAAAAGCTTCTAAACGCGTATTCAACATAGAGCGATTTGAATTTGAAGAATTATCAAGTGCTAATACTGGTGACACAGTTAAGTCTGACGATTTAGAAAAATTACAAGATGATAAAGAGACAAATAAGATAAAGTTGATTTAGTTTGATACAGGAGTGAAAAATGAAAAAGATTATTATATTTTTGACGGTTTTTACCGTGTTATGTCTACCTGGCTGTGGTACTGTGGGCGGGGCAATCAGTGGTTTGGGAGCTGACCTTGATATGGTAGGAGGAGCTATTGCAGGTTATTAATGACGACCGCAATGCAGTGATATGTTAAAAATGCATGGATGATATGCATCTTGTGCTATTCAATTATGAAGAATATTGCCTTAAACATGGCGGTAGAAAGGGTATCACTATCATGAATAATTCTTATAAAGGCTATAGGTCAATAACTTCAACAGCAATGAAGGCAGAAATGCTTGAACAAGATGTTGAGCTCGAACTTGCTAGAAATTGGCACAACAATGGTTGCGAGAAATCATTACATAGGCTGGTGAACGCCTACATGAGATTAGCAGTATCAATGGCGTCAAAATATGTCAAATATGGTATTGATACAAATGAGCTAATACAAGAAGCTGGCATTGGGCTAATGAAAGCAGCAGAAAAATTTGATCCTGAAAGAGGCGTGCGATTTTCAACCTATGCAACTTGGTGGATAAAGGCCTCAATCCAAGACTTTGTCCTTAGAAACTGGTCGTTGGTAAGAACAGGGTCAACTGCATCCCAAAAAGCCCTCTTTTTCAACCTTAAAAGAGTTAGGTCTCAAATCGAGAGAGAATTCGAAATATCAGGTGCTTCAGTCGACTATGGATCATTAAATAACATGGTTGCCGAAAAAATGGGAGTTTCTTTGAGAGATGTCGAGATGATGGAAACAAGATTATCTGGAGGTGACTTTTCACTTAACTCCCTTCAACAGGGTGAAGAAGGAAGAGAGTGGATTGAGACTATCGAAGATGAGAACTCATACGGGGCGGAAAAGGTCGAGAAGAATAAAGATCATGTAACGGTGCGTTCCTGGATTAAAGAAGCAATAGAAACTCTGAATGAACGAGAGAAAACTATAGTGTTAGAGCGAAAGCTTCGAGATAAGCCAAGAACATTAGATGCAATCGGAGGGGAACTGGGTGTGTCCAAAGAACGCGTTAGGCAGCTAGAAGCTGAGGCCTTAAAAAAGCTAAGAAAACATTTCGAGAACCGCATTGGGGTAAGATCGTCATCAATAATTTAGGTACTAAATATTGAATTGTACTCCTTTTCCGCTTAATTTAGAGTAACAAATCTAAAAACAGCGACGATATGGATAGAGTTTTACTTATAATATCGGGTGGAATAGCCGCATACAAGTCACTTGAGCTTATTCGTCTATTCAAAAAAATGGGAACGCAGATTAAGTGTGTTGCTACACAGAGCGCTTTGACGTTTATAACCCCAGCTTCAGTAGAATATCTGTCTGGCAATTCGCTGCGTACTAGTTTAGAAGATCGCGATCAGGAAATGCAAATGGGGCACATAGAGCTAGCGAGGTGGCCTGATGTGGTAATAGTGGCTCCAGCGACTGCCAACATCATTTCGTGTGTTGCGAACGGTTTAGCCATGGATCTTGCACAAACGATTCTAATGGCAACTACGCAACAGATAGTTTTTGTGCCCTCCATGAATGTTAGAATGTGGGAAAATAAATTGTTTCAAAAAAACATTGAGGTACTAAAAAAAAGTGGATCCAGATTTTTAGGTCCTACCGAGGGTGAGATGGCCTGTGGTGAATATGGAATGGGCAGGATGATGGCACCACAGCAAATTATTAAATCCTTATTTCAGAAGTAATATATGTGTTGAAATCGAAAAAAATTCTGGTCACTGCCGGACCCACTTATGAGTATCTAGACGATATAAGATTCATTGGAAATAAGAGTTCTGGTATACAAGGAGCAGAAATCGCAAAGCGTCTACATGAGCTTGAAGCACATGTAACACTTATAATAGGGCCAGTAAACCTTGAGCTGCCTATAATAAGCAAGATTATCAAAGTAGAAACCGCTGTACAAATGAATGACGCAGTTACTAAGGCGGGACCATTTGATATAGCGATATGCGCAGCAGCTGTAGGTGATTGGCGTCCTAAAACAAAGGCAATGACAAAAATCAAGAAAACACAGAGTGGCAGCCCACTAATTTTGGAACTAGTTGAAAACCCTGATATTTTAAAAAATATATGCATCAGTAAAAATAGACCTGGTTTAGTAATTGGCTTTGCAGCAGAGACGGATAATCTGTTAGCAAATGCAAGATCAAAGTTAAATGAAAAAGGATGTGATTGGATTGTTGCAAATAGGGTAAATGCGGAAAGCCATAATATGGGCGGAGGGGATAATGAGGTTACTATCATAAAGGAAAATGAAGAAATTAAATTTTCCAGACAAAGTAAGAAAAAAATTGCAAGGCTTATTTGTGAACAAATAGTGCAAGAGATATCGCCATAACGTTTTATTATGTGTTCGGTAAAGGACCAATGCTCTATGCTAATTTTGGGTATTGAAAAATGTGATTCAAAGTTTCGAGAACTTTTAAATGGATAATCAAATAGATAGTGAGTTTTTAGAACGCTATAAGAGACATATTCTAATGAAGAGCATTGGTGGACAAGGCCAAAAAAAATTGGGTCAAGCTAAGGTTCTTCTTGTTGGGCTAGGTGGAATAGGCTCTACTGTTCTCCAGCACCTGTCAGCTGTGGGCATTGGAAAAGTTGGGTTAGTCGATAAGGACACAATTGCACTGTCTAACCTACAGAGACAGACGATATATAAATACGAAGATATCGGTAAAAAGAAAGTCAGTATGGCATCAAACTTTATCAAAAACCTGAATAAAAGTGTTGAGGTAATTGAGTATGACATGTTTTTAAATTCGGATTTTTCAGCAAGAATTATCGAAGAATATGATATAATTTTGGATGGTACTGACAATATTGAGTCAAGAGAACTTATCAATAGGCACTGCGTCAGGAATAAAAAACCTTTAATTTTTGGAGGTGTCTCTGGATGGGAAGGTCTCGTCAGTTTGTTTGTCTATAAAAATAGTGCGTGTTTTAGTTGTACATTCTCTCGACCCGGAAAAAGAGCAGATATTTTTGATTGTAGCTCAGAAGGTGTTTTGGGAGTAACCACTTCGTTAGTGGGAACCCTTATGGTGGCAGAGACAATCAAGCTCATATGTGGCACTGGGCCATTGCTCACAAACAAGCTTCTGGTTTGTGATGCTCTTAACGGAGAAACAGAAGTCTTAAATATAAAAAAAAATAAAAAGTGTGAGGTGTGTTTACAATTTAATTAGTTAGAGCATGCTGGGAACTATTTGATCAGGGGGACGATGACCGTCCAAATATGTTTTTATGTTTATTATAACTTTCTCTCCCATTTCAATTCTCCCCTCCAAGGTCGAAGACCCCATGTGAGGTAAAAGGAAAACATTCTTTAAGCTTTTAAAGTCTGAACCAATAACTTCTTCGCTATCATAAACATCTAAACCAGCTCCTGCTAATTTCCCGCCTTTCAGTTGTCTAACTAAGGCTTTTTGATCTATTATTTCACCCCTTGAGATATTAACTAGATATGCTGTGGGCTTCATTTTACTAAGACACTTAGCATTTACCAAATACAATGAAGATGGGTTAAGTGATGCACTGACAACTAAAATATCAATTTTTGATAGCATGTCTTCTAAATTTTCCCAGTAGGTGGCCAATAAGCTGCTTTCAATGTCTTTGTGAAGCCGTCTTCTATTATGGTAGTTTATATCTAGGTCAAAGGCTTTTGCTCTTTTAGCAATTGCTTGACCGATTCTTCCCATGCCTAGTATTCCCAGTTTTTTACCTGTAATTCTCATTCCAATCATCGCTGATGGGCTCCAGCCTTTCCAGTTACCAGACTGCATTTCTTCATGACCCTCTCTCAACTTCCTGGGAATTGCTAAAATCAGTGCCATTGTCATATCTGCGGTGTCGGTAGTTAAAACACTCGGAGTGTTCGTAACTATTATACCCCTCTGTAAAGCTGACTTAATGTCAATATGATCATAACCCGCTCCATAATTTGCTATTAGCTTTAGATTAGTGCCTGCAGCACCCAAAAGAGACGCATCTATCTTATCGCCAATAGTTGGAACAAGAATGTCTGCCTCTTTTACAGCTGATAACAACGCTTTCCTACTTATAGGGTATCCCGCACTTGATAGATCAACATTAAATAACTCAGTCATTCTCTTCTCTACACGGTCTTGAAGCTTTCTTGTTACTATTACTTTGGGTTTTTTCATCACTATTGATTATACGCTCTTTTTTGGTATTTCTCTATTATGGTAATCACCGTATGTATGCTTATATTATCTAAAATAACAATGTTTTCAAAAGTATTTGTTTTATTAGTGTCAATTAATTTGTGTCTCACAGTAAGTGAAGTGTCCGCTGACGCTAGCCCAACGGTTGGTAAAAAAACAGGGTTGCCAATTCCCAGATTTGTATCTTTGAAGAGTGATAAGGTAAATTTACGAAGAGGGCCAAGCTTAGATTATAAAATTGATTGGGTTTATAAGAGAAAACACTTACCGCTTATGATTGTCGGCGAGTTTGGTCACTGGAGAAAAGTGACTGATTTTGAGGGTTATACGGGTTGGGTTTATAAAGATCTACTGTCTGGAGCACGATATATTATTGTAAATAGAAAAGAAACTCTTCTGAGAAACAAAGCTGGCTTTAATTCATTAGGTAAAGCGATTTTGAAAAGAGAGGTGATTGGAAAGCTAATAAATTGCGAGGGTTTATGGTGTTTCATTAAAATTAAGAATCTGCGTGGTTATGTTCTCGCTGATCATATTTGGGGAATTAGTTTTGATAAACGGCATTAAATTTATGGAAGAAATCGATAGCCTTTACCTCTTATGGTCTTTAGATGCCGGGGATTTGTTGGGTCGCTCTCTATTTTTTTTCGTAGTCTTGTAATTTGTACATCAACATTTCTTTTATTGAGATACTGCTTTCCCTGACTCAAATTTAAGTTATTGATAACCATTTCCCTGCTAATTGTTTTATCAGGATTGAGTATAAAAAAATTTAACAGACTAGTTTCGAGACTTGTTAGCTTAATAAAATGGCCATTGTGATAAAGATCTAATCGCTGCGTGTCGAAAACTTTATCTCCAATTTCAACGCTCCCCTTTGTTTTATTGGCTCTTTCTATTTTATTTCTACTCAATAATCTCTCTAATCTAAGCAAGAGTTCTTTTGGTTCAAAGGGCTTGGATAGATAGTCATCAGCTCCTATTTCAAGTCCCGAAATTTTGTCTTTCGACTCTCCTTTTGCGGAAAGAAAAATAGCTGGGATATTCGACTGTTTTCTGATGCTTTTTAACAACTCGAGACCACTTTCTCCTGGCATCATTATGTCTATAACTATTAAGTCAAATTCAAAATAATCAAAAAGACAACGAGCCTCAGTAGAATTACGTGCACTTGATATTAGAAACTTATTTTTATTTAAATAGGTGCTAAGTAAAGATAAGATACGCTCATCATCATCGACAAGTAACAGATGTGCTTTGTTTTCAGACAATATAATAACCCTTAGAATATTTTGGAGTGACTTTATCTTTCACCCAATATCACTATAATGCATTTAATATATACAAAACTTTAAATGATACTGAAATCAAACTCTAGAAAAACAAAACGATTTTCGGTATGCAGTAACTTGGAAAATATTGAGGTAACTTTTTATGGTTGATTCTTATGAAAATTTAGATGGAAAAATTTGGCTTGATGGAGAGCTAGTCGAATGGAAAGACGCAAAATTCCATGTGCTTACTCATGCTCTTCACTATGGTTCTTCCGTATTTGAAGGTGAAAGAGCATATAGTGGAAAAATATATAAAAGTTACGAGCATTCCGTAAGGCTTCGAAAATCCGCAGAGTATGTTGATATGCAGGTACCTTATAGTGCTGAAGAACTAGAAGTAGCTAAAAAGCAAATACTTGATGCTAATGGACAAAAAGATGCTTATGTGCGCGCTGTTGCCTGGCGAGGTTCTGGCCCTGACATGGGTGTTGCGTCTTCTAGAAACCCAGTAAGGGTTGCAGTTGCTTCTTGGGAATGGGGAGCTTACTATGGAGACGCAAAAATGAAAGGTGCAAAGTTAGATATATCAGAATGGAAAAGACCTAGTCCAGAGACTATACCTTGTTTCGCGAAAGCCTCAGGATTATATATGATCTGTACTATGTCTAAACATGCAGCAGAGGCTAAGGGGTGTTCTGACTCTCTAATGTTGGACTACAGGGGCTACGTAGCGGAAGCAACGGGAGCAAACATATTCTTTGTAAAAGAAAACAAAGTGCATACTCCTAAGCCAGATTGTTTTTTAAACGGAATTACCAGACAAACGGTCATTGGAATTCTCGAAAAGGCTGGGGTCGAAGTCATAGAGAGGCATATCGAACTACCCGAGCTAGAAAGTTTTGAGCAATGTTGGTTGACTGGTACGGCAGCTGAGGTAACACCAGTAGGGCAAATAGATCAATTTAGTTTCGATGTTGGCGAATTAGCTAAGCAAGTTGCTAATGCATATGAAAAAGAAGTAAGGGCTTAGGACAAAGCAGCTTTAGGTTGGAATATTGAATTGAGAAAAATAATAATTGATACCGATCCAGGTCAAGATGATGCATTAGCACTAATGACTGCTTTTGGTGCAAGAAGAGAATTGCAGGTCTTAGGAGTTACCTGTGTAGCAGGAAATGTGCCTCTAGACTTAACTTCTTTGAATGCGCTCAAAATATGTGAACTTAGTGGTTGTTCTGATATACCAGTTTATAAAGGTAGTGCTGCTCCACTGAAAAGAAAATTGGTAACTGCTGAGCATGTACACGGAAAAACAGGGCTAGATGGAACCGATTTGCAAGTTAAAAAAAAGGAAGTGGAGGTCACAAATGCGGTTGATTTCATAATTCAGTGTATAGAAAAATATAGAGATGAAAAAATAACTATTTGTGCTCTTGGTCCGCTTACAAATTTAGCAAAAGTACTAAAAAAAAATCCAAGCGTAACTGAGTCGATAGAAGAAATTGTATTAATGGGAGGAGGTTTCTTTGAAGGTGGAAATATTACTCCTGCCGCTGAATTCAACATATATGTGGATCCAGAGGCAGCAAAAATAGTATTGAAAAGTGGAGTTAAAATAACAATGCTTCCATTAGACGTAACACATAAAACATTGGTCCCGCGGGATTTCCTTCAGAAACTGCGTAGGTCTGGAAAGAATAGTGCTTTGGAGGCGGCAAAACTTTTGGACTTTTTTGAAAGATATGATGTTGAAAAATATGGGAGCAAAGGGGGTCCTTTACATGATCCAAATGTCATAGTTTATTTACTCAATCCAGAGATTTATAATGGTAAACTGGTTAATGTTGAGATTGAGGTCAAGTCAGAATTAACTAGCGGTATGACCGTGGTGGATTGGTGGAATGTTACCAGTAGAAAGCCAAATGTTTACTATATTAACGATGTAAATGAAGATGAATTTTTTAATATTGTGTTAAGTAAAGTTCTGAATTTAGAAATATAATTTTTTATCGAGACAATAGGAGAAAAAGCTGAAAAATAAAACTAGAGAAAAAAAATTTAAGCCTAAAAGTAAAAACGAGGGCTCCACTAAAGATCTGTTAATACATATTAAAAACACTTTAAGCCAAAACAAAGCAATTGATATCACAGAAATAAAGGTAGATGAAAACTTTTCTGAATTTGAAAATATTTTAATCGCATCAGGTACTTCTAATAGACAAGTTGTTGCTTTGGCAGAAAAGGTTAAAGCAGGTGTCAAAGAGTTATTTCGCATTAGCTGCAAAATGGAGGGAAAAGAAAATGCGGACTGGATTTTGTTAGATTTTGGAGCTGTGATAGTTCATATCTTCAAGCCAGAGGTGAGAGAGTATTATCAGATAGAAAAAATGTGGAAAGGTTACCTCAGCGAGATTTCGAGTTAGTTCTATCACGATGAAAATAATTGTAGTTGCTCATGGTAAGATTAAGAAAGGTCCAGAATTAGAATTAATTTCTGACTATGTAAGTCGGTTCAACAAACAATTTAATAACGATTTTTTGACCTCTTTAGTAATTTCAGAGTCAACTGAGGTAGAAAAACACTTTAACGCAAAAGTATTGAAGATGTTGGGTGCCAAACAGACAACTGTCTTACTCGATAGAAAAGGAGAACACCTTGATTCAGATGGTTTTGCAAACTTCCTAATTTCACTATCAGAAAAAGGAATAAGCGAGATGGCTTTCATTATTGGAGGGGCTGAGGGATTTCCAAACGAACTCACATCAAAAGCTAAATACCTTATGGCGTTTTCCAACATGGTTTTTCCTCACAAAATTGCTAGACTGATCTTAGTTGAACAGCTGTACAGAGCAAAATGTATCATAAATAGACACCCTTACCATAAAGGGTGATGTTGTTATGTGTAAGTCTAAAAAGAAATCTACTGTTTTGTGTATCCTGGATGGATTCGGTTTAAGAAAACAGAAATCGGGGAACGCAGTTGCATTGGCAAACACCCCCAATTTAGATTGGCTTTTAGGAAATTACCCAAATAGTACTTTAAAAACATTTGGTAAAGAAGTGGGTCTTCCCGAAAACCAAATGGGAAATTCCGAAGTTGGGCATCTACATATTGGAGCAGGAAGAATAATTCATAGCATGTTGCCGAGGATAGATAACGCTATCGCGACTGGAGCATTGGCTAATAATAATAAGTTATTAAAAATACTATCTGATACAAAATCATGTAAAGGGGAGGTTCACATTGCTGGATTGATCTCTGACGGAGGTGTGCATGGACATGGCAGACACCTAAAAAGCTTGATGAAGATTGCAGCAGAAAAAAGTTTAAAAGTTAATTTGCACTTATTTTCAGATGGTAGAGATGTCGAAACAAAAACGAGTATCGACGATTTGAAAAACTTAATCTGTGAGTTACCCCCAAATGTAAGTATTGCAACTCTTATGGGACGCTATTATGCAATGGATAGAGACACACGTTGGGGTAGAACTCGGAAAGCCTATGAGGCCATTGCAAATGGAGTAGGTAGCGTTTTTAACGATCCTCTAAAAGCTATAAAGGGTTCCCACGATAAGGGAATCACAGATGAATTCATTGAGCCAGTTATATCGAGAGAGTACCAAGGTATTAAGGGAATAGAGGATAGTTTGATTTTCTGTAATTTCAGAGCCGATAGAGCAAGGCAAATCTTAAAGGCACTTACAGACCAAAAATTCGGTGCCTTTTCACGACGTCAGGAAAAAATGTTTAAAAAAGTTGTTGGAATGATTGAGTATGACGCTGATTTCAAGCAGAAATTTAGTGTTTTATTTGATAGAGAAGAGATAAAAAATGGTCTCGGAGAGTGGATAAGTTTAAATGGTCTCAAACAATTTCGAATATCCGAAACAGAAAAATATCCCCACGTTACCTACTTTTTTAACGGTGGAATTGAAAATGAATATGAGGGTGAAGAAAGATCATTGGTTCCTAGTCCATTAGTAAAAAGTTATGACCAAAATCCTCAAATGTCAGCAGAGCTAATAAGTGATAAATTGATATCCGAATTAGAGAGGAATTTTTTTGATTTACTAATTGTGAATTTTGCCAATCCCGATATGGTGGGACATACTGGAAGCTTAGGCGCTGCGAAAATAGCCGTTGAAACAGTGGATAATTTGGTTGGCAAAATATGTGCTTGTCTAGATAGGGTCGGTGGGGAAGCACTGATAATTTCTGATCATGGAAACTGTGAACAAATGTACGTTGGAAACACAAAAAAGCCTCACACCTTTCACACCTTAAATCCTGTACCATGTATACTATATAGTGATAGGAAAAACATAAATATACGATCAGGTTCGTTGATCGATATAGCTCCAACAATATTAGAGTTATTAGGTAAAGACAAACCTAGGCAAATGACAGGAAAATCTCTTCTTTACTAGGAAGATTGATTATTTGATTTATCTATTTATCTCAAGTAAAAGAACAATATAGAGTTTCTTGTTAGTTCTTTAGAATAACTGTATAAAAAAGAGAAAAATTAAAAATGTCAAATTCAATAATTAAGAGCCTAGTAGTAGTTTTATTTTTTTCGAGTCTTTTTACTCTTAGCCCTATTTATTCAAAGGAAAATAAAAAAGAGACCTATGAACAACTAGACCTTTTTGGTCAAGTTTTCGATCTTATAAAATCTAAATACGTTGAGGAAGTTAAAAGCAAGGAATTAATAGAGGCGGCGATAAATGGTATGCTGTCTTCTCTTGATCCCCACTCTGGATTTCTAGCGCCAAGAAGCTATGATGACATGCAAGTTGATACAAAAGGTTCATTTGGTGGTTTAGGAATCGAAGTAACCCAACAAGATGGTTTTGTAAAAGTAGTATCGCCGATGGATGATACACCGGCTTTTAAAGCCGGAGTGTTAGCAGGGGATTTTATTACATTTGTTGATGATAAACCGATGCTCGGTTTGAGCTTATCTGAAGCTGTAGAAATTATGCGCGGACCAGTTGGATCAACTGTTAAGCTAACCATAGTCAGAGAAGGATTAGAGGATCCAATTGATGTGCAAGTAACAAGAGATGTGATTAAACTGACAGCGGCAAAAGTAAGGATAGAGAATGATGTGGTTATCATGAGGGTGACTACCTTCAATGAACAAACTATTCCAAATCTTAATGATGGATTAAAAGCGGCAATAGAAAAAGTGGGTGGAATGAAACCTAAAGGATTTGTACTCGATTTAAGGAATAATCCTGGAGGATTGTTGTCTGAGGCTATTTCAGTTACAGATCTTTTTTTAGATCAGGGAGAAATAGTATCGACCAGAGATAGAGAAGGTAAGGGAGAGCGTTATAAAGCTTCCGAAGGTGACATTGCAGAGGGGAAACCTCTTGTTATACTCATAAATGCGGGCTCAGCATCGGCATCAGAGATTGTTGCGGGTGCCCTTCAGGATCATCGCAGAGGTATTGTACTGGGAACCAAGAGTTTTGGGAAGGGGTCCGTCCAGTCAGTGCTCCCCATGGGCCAAAGCGGTGGAATTAGACTTACTACGGCGAGATATTATACTCCGTCGGGCAGGTCTATTCAGGCACTTGGAGTGACGCCCGATGTTTTCTTAGAGTTCAAAAGAGTTGAGGAGAGCGAAAAAAATAATAGGAAAACGTTTTCAGAAGCTGATCTTGAGGGAGCTCTAAGTAATGATAGCTTAACAGAAGCTGAAAAAGAGATGCTGAGAAAAGAGGAGATGATTTTTCAAGAAACAACCAAGAGAAGAAATAAGGATAACCAATTAGCGCATGCGATTGATTTGATAGAAGGCCTATCAGTCTATTATGCAAAAGAATGATTAATACACTTCCATACCGTTTAGGCGTTGGTTTAGTGATTATAAATAATCAATCAAAAATTTTTACGGGACGCCGTCTAGATAGCACTAAGGCATGGCAAATGCCGCAAGGAGGTATTGATGACAATGAAATTCCTCTAGAAGCTGCCTACCGAGAAATGTTTGAGGAAACAGGTATAGAAAAGCGCACAGTGGCTCTTCTTAAACAATCTAAGATTTGGTATCGTTATGATCTACCTGAAGAAATACAAGGTAAATTTTGGGGAGGAAAATTCAGAGGCCAAAGTCAGAAGTGGTTTTTATTCCGATTTAATGGATCTGATAAAGACATAAACATAAATACAACATACCGAGAGTTTTCTGATTGGAAATGGTCAAAAAAAACAGATATGCTCCAAACTATAGTGCCCTTCAAAAAATCTCTTTACCAATCTGTTCTAAATGATTTTGATCTAGATTTTTGAGGTTAATCCAGTAGTTTGGATTTTATTAAAGGAAAAAATATATTATTGGAATGAAACCCAAGCCAATTTTCGTCTTTGTAGGTAGTCTCGGTACAAAATTCTATTAGCCTGTAGAAACTTTTTCTGTCAATTTTAGCAAATAGGTTGGACCTCACGTTTACGTAAGGTTGGGGCTCATTGTTGGACTTTTTAAATAAAATACTAAACTGATTATATTTCTCTAAATAGGTAGAGTCTCCTACATTAGTTGTAAATTTTAAAAGTTCTATTTTTTCTTTGGTTATTATATCAATATCAATAGCTATAAATGGTACATCTTCGACTGTAATTCCAACTTTTTCAACGGGGGTCACAAGGAAATATCTATCTTTTTCTTTTTTTAAAATATTTGCGAAAAGCCTTATTAGTCTTTCTCGTTTTATTTCTGACTTTTGATAAAACCAACGTCCATTTGAGTCTATGTGGATTTCTAGATTTCCACAAAAAGGTGGATTCCATAGGTCAACTGGCGCTGGGTTGCTGCCTTTTATATGTTTTACTATGTTTTTTTCAAAGTCACTCGGTTGCATATACTAATTGAAGTTTAAATTTCCTCTTGAAAGTTGATCGATGCGTGTGACCCCCATCAATTTCATGTCTCTTTCTATCTCGCTTCGAAGATTAGATAGCGCTTTTTCTACACCCTTTTGTCCAGCAGCTGCTAGCGCATATAAATATAGACGACCTCCAGCACAAGCTTTTGCTCCTAAGGAAAGAGCTTTGAGCACATGTGTCCCTCTTTGAATACCTCCCTCACAGATAACGTCCGTTTTGTCGCCGACTGCATCAACAATTCTTGCTAATTGATCGAATGGAGAGACAGCTCCATCTAACTGTCTACCACCATGATTTGATACAATTACCCCATCACATCCTATATCTACGGCTTTCTTAGCATCCTCAACACTAACGATTCCTTTCAGAGCAAAAGGTCCATCCCAATTTGATCTTAATTGTTCGGCATCTTTCCAGCTCATGGTCTGGTCAAGCATGTTAGAAAAATAAGAACCAATAGATGTCACGGCACTAGTTCCTTCATCAACATGGTTCTGGAGGTGTGGGAGTTCAAATGCTGGTGAGGTAATAAAATTGAATAGCCAAGAAGGTTTAATCGCGAAGCTGAGCATACTGTTAAAGTTAAGTTTTGGAGGTATAGTAAATCCTGTTTTCAAGTCTCTTTCTCTATTCCCTCCTGTAATTGTATCAACTGTTAATGCTAATACATCAAATTTAGCTTTTTTTGCTCTATCAAGCATGTATTTGTTTAGACCACGGTCCTTATGAAAATAAAACTGAAACATTTTGGGGCATTCCGATATTGATGATATTTCATCGACACTTACTGTGCTTAAAGAGGATACACCGAACATTGTATTAAGTTTATTTGCAGCTTTAGCTACCGCCCTTTCTCCTTGGTAATGAAAAAGCCTCTGAACAGCTGTAGGAGAGCAATATACTGGCATAGAAATTTTTTTGCCAAATATTGTTGTGGACATATCAATATCTTTCACGGATCTTAACACATTTGGGATTAAAGATACTGAGTTGAAGCTATCAGTATTTCTTGCGTAAGTAATCTCATCATCTGCTGCACCATCTATATAGTCGAATATAGGTTTTGGTAGCCTTCGTCTCGCGAGCTCTCTAAAGTCTTTGAAGTTGTTACAGTTATTGAGGTTCATCTGTTAGAGTGTTTTAGTTAGCCTTGTCTAGCTTTAAACCTTCTTTGTACTTTATTTATTACATAAACTTTGCCTCGCCTTTTAACTACTCGGCAGTTTCTGTGGCGCTGTTTCAATGATCTTAATGAGTTTCTTATTTTCATTTTTCTCTCCGATCTTGACCTTCTAAAGATTATTCAGAAAAAAACAACCTCTTTTTTTGGTGGGCGTAACTGGGATTGAACCAGTGACCCCTTCGATGTCAACGAAGTGCTCTCCCGCTGAGCTATACGCCCCTATTGTTTTTTCTATATAAAAAGTTTAAGAAGGGTCAAGGTTTAAATTAACTAAATCAGATCTTTTTTGTTCATGAAATGAAGCCATATAAACTTTCATTACCTCTAAATCAAACGAATTGCGTGCTATTTAATTCACCTCATAGCGGCAGTGTTTACACCAATAAATTTATGCAGCTGACTGATTTATCATTGAGTACTTTAAGGTCATCTGAGGATCTGTTTGTAGACGAGCTTTTTTCTCCGGTTGTTGATTTAGGGTCACCAATGCTTTCAGCAAAATTTCCAAGGTCATTTATTGATCTAAATAGAGATTGTGAAGAATTGGATCCATTGCTAATTGATGATGTTACAGCATACAAAGATACACTCAAGGTATCTGCAGGTCTAGGAGTGATACCGCGAGTTGTTGCGGACCAAACACCGATATATAAACATAGACTTTCAATTGATGATGCCACTGAAAGGCTTCAAGATATTTACTTCCCGTATCACGAAAAGCTAAAATCATTGATAAACCAAACGGAGGCCTCATTCAAAAAAGTGATACTGTTAGATTGTCACTCAATGCCTATGAGCTCAGTCAATTTATCTAGGAAAAAAGATCCAGTGGAGGTTGTCCTCGGTGATTGTTTTGGTCGTTCCTGTGAACATGAAATTGTACTTGAGTTAAAAAATTTATTAATAGAGGTCGGGTTTAAAGTTAGTCTAAACAATCCTTTCTCTGGGGGGTTTATCACTAAAAATTATGCGAGCCCAATAAATAATATCCACGTGGTGCAAATTGAGATTTTGCGATCAATTTATAGCGATGAAAAACAACAGCTAAAAAATAGTGAATTCTCTAAAACTCAAAAGAAAGTTATAGATGCAATTAAGGAGTTTATTAAACGGTTCGCAGATTAGGTATCCAAAATCTCTTTTTTTATTTTTTTATAGGCAGCAAGGGGATCGTTCGCTTGGCAAATAGGTCTTCCAATAACAAGATATGAAGCTCCCATTTTTAAGGCTTCAGAAGGTGTTGCGACTCTTTTTTGATCATTGATGGCAGAGTTGGTTGGTCTTATACCTGGGGTAACAATAATCTTTGTCATACATAGAGGGTTTGCCCTGATCATCGGTAATTCCTTAGACGAAGCAATTACACCGTCTGCCCCTGCTAAGATTGCTTTTTCAGCTCTACTAGAAGCTAAAGTCTGAATTTCTCCAGGTTTGATTAAATTTTGATCTAAATCTTCCCTGTTTAAACTTGTAAGAAATGTTACCGCGAGTATTTTTGTATCAGTTTGACCTCGTCCTTCCACAGCGGCTTTGATAACCTGAGGGTCCCCTTGTACAGTCAGAAAATCAAAGTTAGCCTCACATAGCCCACTCACTGCGTTTTTTATTGTATTTGAGATATCGAGCAACTTTAAATCCAAAAAAACATTAAAGCCACGTTTCTTTATTTCATAAGCGAGCTCTAGACCGCCCTTACCAATCAAGCCTAACCCAATTTTGAAAAAATTTGCGTGACCTTCTAAGCTCTCAACGAGTGTAAGTGCCTTATCGCAACTCTCTACATCTAAAGCTACAATGATTTTATCTTTGGTGCTCATTCTTAGAAAAATATCAACCTTAAGGTTGTATTTCAAGAATAAGACCACATCTGTAAGAGGTAAAGAAAAAATGTAGTAACATGGATTTAGAGCAATATACCGATAAAGCAAAAGAAACAATGGTTGAGGCTATGGAAAGTGCCAGAGAGTTAGACCATCAGATGATTACAACTGCTCATGTCCTGAAAGCTATTTTATTAAAAAATAAGCAGCGATTTAGAAAGCTTATTGAGTCAGGCGGTGGAAACTACTACAGGGCTCTGCAAGAGGCTGACAAAATATTAATATCACTCCCTAGAGTTGAAGGACATAAAAATCTTTTTATAGATACAAAGTTGTCTGAAGCGATAAAGAAAGCGGAGACTTACGCACAAAAGTTAGGTGATAAGTTTATTGGCTTAGAGGCCTTATTCTTGGGTATAGCTTTAGGTAAAAGTGAGCTCTCAAAAAAACTAGTTAACGAAATTAAAAATATTGATCGGCTAGAAGAGATAGCACTTGTAGAGAGAAAAGGAAATAAGATTGAAAGCCAGGCGCACCAGGAAGGTGAGAATATTTTAGATGATTACACAGTAAATCTAACGAACAAAGCTTTTGAGGGGCGTATTGATCCTATTATCGGCAGAGATGAAGAGATCCGAAGGACTATTCAAGTTCTGAGTAGAAGAACAAAAAATAACCCAATATTAATTGGTTTCCCAGGTGTTGGAAAAACTGCTATCGCCGAGGGGCTTGCGCT
>CABZEG010000014.1:25000-43426 GCA_902524655.1 uncultured Alphaproteobacteria bacterium
ATCTAGGCATGTCCAGGATGAAGGTGAGGTAACACTCACTGGAGGTCCGAACCCACATCTGTTGAAAAAGATCGGGATGAGGTGTGCCTAGGGGTGAAAGGCCAATCAAACTCGGAGATAGCTGGTTCTCCGCGAAATCTATTTAGGTAGAGCGTTAGACGAATACCCCCGGGGGTAGAGCACTGGATGGGTAATGGGGCCCCACAGGCTTACTGATCCTAACCAAACTCCGAATACCGGGGAGTAATATCTAGCAGACACACAGCGGATGCTAACGTCCGTTGTGGAAAGGGAAACAACCCTAACCTCCAGCTAAGGCCCCTAATTCATGGCTAAGTGGGAAAGCAGGTGACACGACCAAAACAACCAGGATGTTGGCTTAGAAGCAGCCATCATTTAAAGAAAGCGTAACAGCTCACTGGTCTAGATAAGTTGTGTTGCGGCGAAGATGTAACGGGGCTCAAGCCATGAGCCGAAGCTGAGGACACTGTAAAGTGTGGTAGCGGAGCGTTCCGTGATTTAAATTCATGCGACTTTCAGTGCACTTCCGAGTGCGTTGATGTCGAATGAGTTTTTCTGTGAAGCCGGGCTGTAAGGCATCCGGTGGAGAGATCGGAAGTGAGAATGTTGACATGAGTAGCGATAAACAGGGTGAGAGACCCTGTCGCCGAAAGTCCAAGGGTTCCTGCTTAAAGCTAATCTGAGCAGGGTAAGCCGACCCCTAAGGCGAGGCCGAAAGGCGTAGTCGATGGGAACCAGGTTAATATTCCTGGGCCAGGAGAGTGTGACGGATCACGAATGTAGTAAAATCTTATTGGATTGATTTTGCTGCTTAGTGGTTCCTGGAAATAGCCCTCCGTTATGATCGTACCCTAAACCGACACAGGTGGACAGGTAGAGTATACCAAGGCGCTTGAGAGAACTGTATTGAAGGAACTCGGCAAAATACCTCCGTAAGTTCGCGAGAAGGAGGCCCTATATTTAGGCAACTAGATGTAGGGGACACAACCCAGGGGGTGGCGACTGTTTACTAAAAACACAGGGCTCTGCGAAGCCGTAAGGCGATGTATAGGGTCTGACGCCTGCCCGGTGCCGGAAGGTTAAGAGGAGGTGTGCAAGCACCGAATTGAAGCCCCGGTAAACGGCGGCCGTAACTATAACGGTCCTAAGGTAGCGAAATTCCTTGTCGGGTAAGTTCCGACCTGCACGAATGGCGTAACGACTTCCCCACTGTCTCCAATACAGACTCAGCGAAATTGAATTCCCCGTGAAGATGCGGGGTACCCGCGGTCAGACGGAAAGACCCCGTGCACCTTTACTATAGCTTCACATTGGCATTAGATTAGTCATGTGCAGGATAGGTGGTAGGCTTTGAAGCAGGGACGCTAGTTTCTGTGGAGCCACCCTTGAGATACCACTCTTGTCTGATTTGATGTCTAACCGCGATCCGTTATCCGGATCCGGGACCGTGTGTGGTGGGTAGTTTGACTGGGGCGGTCGCCTCCTAAAGAGTAACGGAGGCGCGCAATGGTGGGCTCAGGTTGGTCGGAAATCAACCGTAGAGTGCAATGGCAGAAGCCCGCTTGACTGCGAGACTGACAAGTCGAGCAGAGACGAAAGTCGGCCATAGTGATCCGGTGGTCCCGCGTGGAAGGGCCATCGCTCAACGGATAAAAGGTACGCCGGGGATAACAGGCTGATACTGCCCAAGAGTCCATATCGACGGCAGTGTTTGGCACCTCGATGTCGGCTCATCACATCCTGGGGCTGGAGCAGGTCCCAAGGGTTCGGCTGTTCGCCGATTAAAGTGGTACGTGAGCTGGGTTTAGAACGTCGTGAGACAGTTCGGTCCCTATCTGCCGTGGGTGTTGGAGACTTGAGAGGAGCTGCCCCTAGTACGAGAGGACCGGGGTGGACGCACCACTGGTGGACCTGTTGTCGTGCCAACGGCAGTGCAGGGTAGCTATGTGCGGACAGGATAACCGCTGAAAGCATCTAAGCGGGAAGCCCCCCTCAAAACAAGGTCTCCCTTGAGGGTAGTGGTAGACCACCACTTCGATAGGCCAGAGATGTAAGCGCAGTAATGCGTTCAGTTGACTGGTACTAATAACCCGATAGGCTTGATACGATCTAGTAGAAGGTATCAGAAATTTTTAGTGTATTTTGAGATGGGTCTTTTTAAATTTGGTGGTTATAGCGCGAGTGAAACACTCGATTCCATCCCGAACTCGACCGTTAAGCACCGTTGCGCCGATGGTACTGCATCTTAAGATGTGGGAGAGTAGGTAACCGCCAATTTTAAGAAGACCCTTGCATTTTTGTCGCGGGGTGGAGCAGCCCGGTAGCTCATCAGGCTCATAACCTGAAGGTCGTAGGTTCAAATCCTACCCCCGCAACCAATAACACATTTATAAACGCATTATTTTTCAGAATGTTATATCTACAAGGTCAATAAGTCACCCTAAGCTCTATTAGCTAGAAAACTTTTGAAATCCTCAGGTGTATCAGTGTCGGTCACAACACTTGGGTCATCCATTTCTATAAGATTAATTGCGGCAGGGTGTTGATCGAACAGGACCCTCCCTCCAACATCTCCTTCTAGGTAAGATAGATCGTGGAAAAAAGATCTGCCCCAAATAACGGGGTGGCCTGTTTCGCCTTTAAATGAAGGTATAGTTATTTTTGAACTTCTATTTTCAGAAGATAGGTGCTCTTCAATTATTCTGTTTATATGGCCTGACTTTATGCCTGGTAAGTCACCTAACATTATCAAAAGATCACTATAAGAAGAAGTGAGACTGTTAAGTGCCGCCTTCAAAGAGCTTGCCTGGCCCTCTTTCCACAGCGGATTTAAGATTAGGTTAATATTTAGGTCTTTTATAACATCCGCAACTTTGTCGGACTGATACCCAAGAACTATAGAGCAGCTGTCAAGGTCGCTTTTAGTTATTTCGAGGGCTATATTTCTTATTAAGGGAGAGCCATCAATATTCTTAAGAAGTTTATTATCTTTGCCCATTCTTGTGGAATTTCCAGCCGCTAAAATGATGCCCATGATCTTTTTCTCTTGTTTGTTCACGTTTTTAGCTAACGCTCTAGGTAATGGTCGGGATGCAATTTCCATTAAAAGCCCACCGGCCCCCATCTGTGCTAGTTCCTCCTTGACAACCGGGATGTCTGCCATCAACAATTGCAAAACCCAGTCAAAGCCATTTAATTTTGGAGACCTAGCACATCCTGGCATACCTATTATGGCTGTTTTACCTATTTTACCGACCAAAAGAAGGTTTCCTGGATCTACTGCTAGACCATACTGAATTATTTCGCCTCCTTCCGACAAGATTGCTTTAGGAATATAGTCAGAGCGGTCAATAATTGCGGAGGCACCACTTATAAGAAGAATATCTATACCGCTCTCTATAGAAGACCTTATCTCAGAACGAAGCACTTCGAAATCATGACGTATCAATTTTTCTTCATTTAGTGAGCAGTCTAAAGCTTCTAAGCGATTTCTTGTTACATTCGATGTGGCTTTGAACATAGATTTTTTTTGCCACTCAAATGATGTTTGGATTAAGCTTACCTCCTTTTTATTCAAACTATGTGTTTTAAAAAGTTCATTCTTTGCCAGTATGGAAATAACTTGGTCTACGTATCTTTTTTGCGTGAAAAAAGGAATGATTTTTAAAGTGGCTATTAAGTCATTTTTTGCCAGAAGCTGATTATGTTCAACTATTGAAAAAGCGATACTCTCATCTATTAGGTTCACTTCTTTTATTAACTCTCTTTCATATCTTACAAGACAGAGTGACCGACTTTTAAAGTTAACTCTACCAGTTGAAGCGCTCTCTGTGTAAAGGTGACTTCTATCAATCGCATTACTTATAATATTGGCAGCTTCATCTTCATGTATGTCATCACTGTCTGGCACGGCACAAAGAATATTCTGTACATCATCCTCTTTGAAATAATCTACAATGTCACTGGTCACGAAGGTGCCTTTTGAAATTGTTTTTCCTGGCAAATTATAGGTTTGTGCTATGACTGAGCCGAGACTTTCTTGTGGGTGTAAACCTAAAATCTTCATTTAGGTTTCGCCACGCCAGTCTTTTATTAATTCAGCCAGTATTGAAACAGCTATCTCGGCAGGATTTTTTGCATTTATATCTAGTCCTGCAGGCCCATTTATTCGACTAAGCTGTTCCTCACTAATTCCCTGTTTCTGCAATCGCGCCAGTCTACTGGCATGGGTCTTCTTACTTCCCAAACAAGATATCGAAAACAAGGGACTATTTAATGCAATAAGTAATGCGGGGTCATCAATTTTCGGGTCATGGGTTAAAGTGACCAAGCAATCATTCTCATTTAAACGAAATTTCTTGAGAGCGTCATCTGCCCAATCATTTATAATCTCAACATTTGGAAACCGTTCCTTTGTTGCGAAGTGGCTTCGTGGATCAATCAAAACAGCTTCAAAACCAGCTTCCTTAGCCATTGGTATTAAATATTGGGTAATATGAACGGCACCAACTATAAATAATCTTGGTTTGGGTATCAACTTTAATGGAAGGCAATCATCATTTGAGTTTGAACTCTTACTTTCATAGATTTCTCCACGGCGAAAATCACATTCTATTGGGAAAATGTCTCTATTCACATTTGCCGAATTAAGTCTTTCAAACAAACTAGCTTGTATTTTTTTTCGTGGACAAACAAAGACTGAGATCTTACCTCCACACGATAGTCCAACCGACCAAGCGTCTTGATCTGCAACACCAAAATCTAATATCTCGGCCGAGCTTTCAGCAAGAATTTTTTTAGCGCTAAAAATCACCGAACCCTCTACACAGCCCCCTGATACAGATCCAACGATGTGGCCATCGTCTCTAATAAGCATCATACTGCCAACTTGCCTAGGTGATGAACCCCATGTTTTTACTACAACAGCTAGAGAAAAATCTCTTTTCTCTCTATCCCAAATGTGTGCTGTATTAATTACGTCGACATCTATATCTGAAACCCTCAACTTGTAAGCTCCTTCTCTCTATCCAAAATTCGTGCTCTCCAATTTAAAATATCTATTTCTCCTCTTGTTTTTCGAGCAAGATAAAATGTCAAGTTTTCGATACTTTCTAGAGAATGTATGGGAAGTAATGCATCGACATTTTTTAAAATTCTCTTTATTGAAACACTTTTTGGTAAAAACTTCTTATATCGAAGAAGAGGGTTTAACCACACAAGATGTTTACAGTTTTTCTTAAGTCTTTCCATTTGAGTCAGTAGGTCACTTTCATGATTTTTATCTAAACCATCACTAATAAAAAGTACAAGAGCACCCGAAGTAGGGGTGCGTCTTACCCAAGTTTTATTAAATTCAAAGATACTGTCTCGTATTCGAGTTCCTCCTGCCCAGTCATCAGTAACTTTCGAGATTTTTTGAAGAGAATCGTCAATATCTTTGTTTTTCAATAAATTAGTTATATTTGTGAGTTTTGTTCCAAATAGAAAAACAAAGCAGTTTCTATGTTTTTGCATTAGATTATGTACAAAATGTATGAGCATCTTTGAATAATTTTCCATAGATCCTGAAATATCAATCAAGAAAATAATCGGGCGACCCTTTTCTTTTTTTTTCATAAACTTGGGCAGAACTATTCCCAAACTTTTAGCACTCTCTTTCAGGCCAAGCCGAACTGACAGTTGTGGTCCCATTTTCCTTGGCTCAAACCGACGAAATGGTTTTTGTGGCAAATGTATTGACAAATTTCGAATGACATCGGTTGCTTGTCGAAGCTCATTTTTCGACATGGTGCCAAAGTCTCTAGATTTGTTAAGCTGTGTATCTGAGGCTGAACCAGATGTATCAAAAATTACATTGTCTTCAAGTTCGTCTAATTTTTTAATTTTCTCTGTCTTTGGTAAGTTCTCTCTGATTCTCTGAGCAAGTTCTTCTTTTTGCTCGTCTTGCTCACTTACCCTAGTTCGAGGCAGCAGCATGTTCCTTGTCTTTTCCTGAAACTTTGGATTTTGCCAAAATAAATCGAAAGCCTGCCTAAAAATAATTTCATCTTCTTTTTTTTTGGTAAGACATGCTAATAATGAAAAGTAAAATGCCCTTTTAGATTTGAGCCCAATTGTCTTAATCGCGCTAATGGAATCAGTCACCCCATCCGATCCAACATTAATACCAGAGGCTCTTAACAAGCGTGTAAATAGTAAAATATTCTCTGGCAACTTGCCTTCCATAGTATCCATTCTTTGTTTTTACTCCTGCGTAACCACAGAAATTTTTACATCATTAAGTATTCTTGATGCTTCAGACCCTTGTATTTTTGCTATATCGTCTTGATATTTTAACAGAACACCAATCGTGGAGTCGATAGTTTGAGGGTCAAGCGCAACACAGCTAAGTTCAACCAACGCTTCAGCCCAATCAATGGTTTCAGCAATTCCTGGAGATTTATACAATTCCTCCTCCCTGAGGCGTTGCACAAAATTTATCAGTTCTGTTCGAAGAGTAGGTTCAGTTTGTGGAACCCTATGTTTTAAAATTTCCAACTCTGTATCTTTATCAGGATAATCTACCCAGCTATAATAGCATCGTCTTTTAAGTGCATCGTGTACTTCCCTTGTTCTATTAGAAGTTATTATCACGATGGGTGGTTCTTCTGTCTTTATAGATCCTATCTCTGGTATTGTAATTTGCCAATCGGAAAGAAATTCTAGCAAGTAAGCCTCAAAAGCCTCATCTGCTCTATCTAGTTCATCGATCAAAAGAACAGCTCTCTCACCTGGCTTTTGTCTCAGGGCTTTTAATAGAGGCCTTTCTATTAAAAAATCTTTAGAAAAAAGATCTATGTTTTCATTATCGGTGGACTGAATAGAGATTAACTGCTTTCCGTAATTCCATTCATAGGAAGACTGGCTTATATCAAGGCCTTCATAACATTGAAGTCTGATCAAGGGAGTTTTTAGAATTGACGCTAGAGTTTTTGCAATTTCAGTTTTTCCCACTCCTGCTTCACCCTCTAGGAATAAGGGCTTTCCTTTGGCTAAGGCTAGATAGAGGGCGATTGATAACCTTTCACCAATAACATAGCCATCATTTTTTAATCTATCGACCAATTCTTTAGGGTTTTTAAAAATATTTTCCAATGTGCTGCCCCTGCGTCAAGTTTTCACTTTACATTATAATGAGCCAATATAAAATTAGTATCATTTATATCAATGCCATTTTTTGACTGGGAAAATCAAAAAATCTTTACAAAGACAGGTTTTAAGTGTGTTGACGTTGCTTATCGGAGGAGGAATTCATGGGAGAGATTAGTCTTAAGCTTAATGGGAAATTAGAAACAAGAGATGTTGCTGATAATACCTTGTTGGTAGATTTTATAAGAGAACATATTGGTTTAACTGGAACTCACGTAGGCTGTGATACAAGCCAATGTGGCGCTTGCGTTATTCATTTGGATGGAGTGTCCGTCAAAGCATGCACGATGCTAGCGAAGCAAGCCGAGGGTTCCGAAATAGTAACTATCGAGGGTTTGGCAGATGGAGACGAGTTGCATCCAATGCAGCAAGCTTTTCACGAGAATCATGGACTGCAGTGCGGGTTCTGTACACCAGGAATGGTTATGAGTGCGATTGAGATGGTCACCAAAAATAAAAATATTAGTGAAGATGAAATTAGAAAAGGCCTTGAAGGGAATATATGCCGGTGCACAGGCTATCACAATATTGTTCAATCAGTTAAAGCCGGTGCGGCTAAAATGGGAGGGTAAAATTAATGAACGAAGTTACAAAAATAGACGGAATAGGATCATCTGTAAGAAGAACAGAGGATAAAAAATTTCTTACAGGAAAAGGAAGATATACAGACGACATTAACAGACCCGGACAGGTTCAGGCTTATTTTCTACGATCTGACGTGGCTCACGCTGAAATCAAAAGTATCGACACAAAAGCTGCTCAGTCAGCTCCCGGAGTAGTTGGAGTGTTCACAGGATCTGATATAGCAGCAGATAAAGTCGGAGGACCAATTTGCGGATGGGTTGTTCCGTGCCGAGACGGCTCTTCTACAAAAGAACCCCCACATCCTTTGCTTGCTCAAGGCAAAGTTAGGTTTGTTGGAGACGCTGTGGCAGTTGTAGTCGCAGAAACGATGGAGCAGGCAAAGTCTGCTGCTGAATTAATAGATGTTGACTATAACGAATTAACACCGGTAGTTGATTTCGTAAGTGCTGACAAGGGTGCTCAAATTCACGAGGAGGTTCCAAATAATTGCTATTTTGACTGGGAGTTGGGTGATGAGAGCGCAACAAATAAAGCAATAGAAAGCGCTGCTAAAGTTGTGAAGTTAAGTGTAAGGAACAATAGGCTTGTTCCGAATGCCATGGAACCTCGGTCAGCTCTTGCAGAATACGATTCGCTGGATGAATCTTATACTTTACATACAACCTCTCAAAATCCTCATCTAACACGGCTCGTTTTGGCAGCTTTTATGTTCGCCATTCCAGAGTCCAAGCTAAGGGTTATAGCGCCTGATGTAGGAGGTGGATTTGGATCAAAGATTTACGTGTATATCGAAGAAGCTGTTTGTGTTTGGGCTTCCAAGAAGATTGGAAGACCAGTAAAATGGACGGCTGATAGGACCCAAGCGTTCTTGACCGACTGTCATGGAAGAGATCACGTGAATGATGTTCAACTAGCTCTTGATGAGAATAACAAAATTATTGGATTACGAGTTGACACCGTTTGCAACTTGGGAGCATATTTATCTGCGTTCTCTGTAGTGGTCCCAACAATCTTGCATGGAACTTTGTTGTCAGGTCAATATGATATACCAACCATTTATACAAACGTTAAAGGAATGGCAACTAACACGGTAAATGTTGATGCTTACAGAGGTGCGGGACGACCTGAGGCTACATACTTACTAGAAAGAACCATGGAAACAGCTGCGAAAGAAGTTGGTATGGACCCGGCTGAGTTTAGAAGGATTAATTTTATTCCTAAAGATGCGTTCCCTTATCAAACCCAAGTAGCTTTGCAATACGACATTGGAGATTATGAACCACATTTAGATAAGGCCATGGAAATGATTGATTACTCCAATTTTGAAAAAAGAAGAGCGGAAGCTGCAAAGCGAGGAATGTACAGGGGTATAGGCATGTCAAGCTACATAGAAGCTTGTGGTCTTGCTCCATCTGCTGTAGTGGGAGCTTTGGGTGGACGTGTAGGTCAGTGGGAATCTGCCTCGGTAAGAGTAAATCCAACAGGAACGATTAGCGTTTTCACTGGTTCACACAGCCATGGACAAGGCCACGCAACAACATTTGCCCAGATAGTTGCGGACAAGCTTGGAATACCTATGGAGAACGTTGAAGTGATTCACGGGGACACAGATAAAACTCCTTTTGGAATGGGATCTTACGGCTCGAGATCATTAGCGTCGGGCGGATCAGCTATAAGCAAGGCTGTCGATAAGATAATAAACAAGAGTAAAAAGATTGCAGCCCATCTTCTTGAAGCCTCCGAAGATGATATTGATTTTAAGGATGGAAAGTTTGTTGTTGGGGGAACGGATAAGGAGAAGGCATTTGGTGAGATTGCTCTTGCGGCATATGTCCCTCATAATTATCCCTTGGAGACGTTAGAGCCAGGATTAGAGGAAAACGCATTCTATGATCCTACGAATTTTGTTTTTCCCTCAGGAACACACATTGCTGAGGTTGAAATTGATCCGGCAACTGGCGTAGTTGAAGTGGTAGATTGGGCTGCTTGCGATGATTTTGGTAACCTAGTTAATCCTATGATAGTTGAAGGCCAGGTTCATGGAGGTATTGCTCAGGGTATAGGACAAGCTCTTTTAGAGGATGCTCATTATGATGAAAATGGTCAGTTGCTTACAGCGTCATACATGGATTACTGTATGCCAAGAGCAGATGATCTACCGTCTTTCAAGGTAGGTTACACGAATACTCCTTGCACGCATAATGATCTGGGTGTTAAGGGATGTGGAGAAGCAGGAGCGATAGCATCCCCTCCCGCACTTATAAACGCAGTGATAGATGCGTTGTCACCACTTGGTGTTACTGACATGTCTATGCCGGCAACTCCCCAAAAGGTATGGAAAGCCATACAAGAAAGCCAATCAGTGGCCGCAGAATAAGGAGAAATTAATGTATTCTACAAAGTATATAAAACCAAACAGTACCTCAGAAGCTCTAGAAGCAATTAAATCAATGGGTGAAGGAAAGTTTTTGGCTGGAGGAATGACGTTAATTCCAACCTTAAAGCAAAGGCTGGCAAGTCCAGATGGTCTAGTTGACATTTCTGGGTGTGATCTTGATTCAATTAGTGATGAGGGTGACGCGATAAAGATAGGAGCTATGACAAAGCATGCATCCGTTGCTGAGTCTGGTTTAGTAAATAAGGCAATACCCGCATTGGCAAAACTTGCAGATGGTATAGGTGATAGACAAGTCAGAAATAGAGGAACGCTCGGTGGTTCTGTGGCTAATAATGACCCGTCCGCTTGCTATCCATCAGCGGTACTTGCTTTAAAGGCAATAGTTCACACTAATACTAGAAGTATAGAAGCTGATGAATTTTTTACAGGTATGTTTGAAACAGCACTTGAAGAAAATGAAATAATAGAGGCTATTAGTTTTTCAAAGCCTACAAGGGCTAATTATGTCAAATTCCCTAATCCTGCTTCACGTTATGCCATGGTTGGAGTGTTCGTAGCACAGTTTAATGATGGTGTCAGGGTTGCCGTGACTGGAGCAGGGGAAGGTGGAGTATTCAGACATGCTGAAATGGAGGCCGCGCTTTCAAGCAATTATAATGCTGATGCCTTAAGCGCGCTGGAGATTTCTTCTGAAGGATTGATAAGTGATTTGCATGCTTCACCAGAATATCGTGCCAACCTAATTAAAGAAATGACTAAGAGAGCTGTAGCTTAGGTCCTTAAGAGTTGAATACCTCATGCAGACATTGTTGCCACTGCGCGGTCAAGGTTTGTTAAATGGAAATTAAAGATAGTTATGAACTACCCCTTTCTAAAGAAAGGGTTTGGGCAGCGCTTAACGACGAACAGTTTCTTAAGAAGTCAATACCGTGGTGTGAAAAGTTAGAGAGGCGTAGTGAGACTGAATTAGCTGCTGAAGTAAAGCTAAAGATTGGTCCAATGTCTACGCGTTTTACTGGTAATATCACTCTGAGCGATATCGATCCGCCTAACGGGTATACTATAACTGGAAGTGGGAAAGGTGGGATTGCTGGAGCTGCAAGCGGGTCTGCAAAGGTCAAGCTGATAGAAGATAAGGATACGTTATCGACTACCTTATCTTATGAAGTCAGTGCACAGGTAAAAGGAAAGATAGCACAACTTGGGTCACGCTTAATCCAAAGTACGGCTAAAAAATTATCAAAAAATTTTTTTGGTAGTTTTGTCAAGCAGCTTGAAGATATGGATAATTCTTAATAAACGACTTTATATTTTCAAAATTACATGTATATCAAAGGTCTAGCCACAAACAAAGGGTGTTTATAGGTGATTGAGCAACGACAAGGACTTATTGAGTCCATACGGAAAAAATTCGTGCATGTGGAAACCTGTCCGTTTGAGGGAGACCGTATTTTTTTTGAGAATGCCGGGGGCTCTCTAAGACTTAAATCAGTTGTTGAAACATCAGCTCTTTACGCATCGTACCCTGACAATCAGGGAAGAGAAAACGATGCCTCCAAATCTCTTGTTAAGTCGATCGAAAATGGAAAAGCTAAAATGAGGCTCTTTTTTAATGCGGATCGAGGTGACGTCATTGTTGGTGAAAGCGGTACAGAGTTACTTTTTCGGCTTATACGAACAGCAGCGCTAGAGTTGCCAGAGGGAGGCGCTATGTTAAGTTCTACGCTAGAGCACCCCGCTTCTATGAGCGCAATGAAAAAGTGGGCAAAAAATACTCAAAGAAATCACATTATAGTCGAACATAATGACGATTCCGGATCGGTAGATGAACAAGCTTATATAAAAAAATTAACCAGTGATGTTCGTGTTGTTTCTATTGTACATACATCTCCTGTGACTGGAATGACTGTTGATTTAGAAAAAATAACTAAAGAAGTTAGGTGTGTGACACCTGACTGCATTATTATCGTTGATGGTATTCAGCACTCTAGTCATGGGGCTATAGACGTTCAGAAATATGACATAGATGGATATGTGGTTTCTCCATATAAAATGTTTTCTCGACATGGGTATGGGGTAGCATGGGCTTCTGACAGATTATGCACTTTGAATAAGGAGCAATTGGCAGATGGCCCGTTCCAAAACTGGGAATTAGGTACCCGAGATGCTGGTAGTTACGCAACTTTTTCAGATGTAGTAGATTATCTGGACTGGCTTGGCAGTAATTTTACAGAAAGCGAAAATACTAGAGAAAGGCTAGAGGCTTCTTCTATAGCTATAAAATCGCATGAACAAGAGTTAGTAGATTTAGTAATAAATGGTGCTGAAAATATTGTTGGGTTAAGAAACAATAAAAAAATTCGGATTATTGGTAACCCAGCTTCTACGTCTCGAGAGGGATTAGTGTCCTTTTTCCATAAAAACAAGCCTTCAAGGATAATAGTTGAAGAACTTAGACAGCGTAAAATACGCGTACACATTAGAAAAGATGATCATTACTGTGGGAATATACTCAGGCCTTTAAATCAAAAAGACTGCATCAGATTTTCAATATGTCATTATAATTCAAAGGCTGAAGTGGTAGAGTTTATGAAAGCTATCAATGAAATTAGTGCCAACTAAAGAATTCTTTTTATCTTACTCTCCATTCTTTTCTTAAAAATGAGCTTTTCTCTTTCATAAGCTTCCACTTTTGCCTTAAGATAAAAATATGACTTGTCTGATGTCATGCTTGAAAAAGTTTCGGTTCTAATAGACCATCCTTCTCTAGAGCGTTCTTCTGTCCAATGGGTTTCTCCTTTGGCCGAAAGAGGATCCTTCGGATGTATTGACCATTTTTCTCGTGCTGAGCTACTTATGACTAACTTATTCTGAAGATCTTTATAACTACCAAAGTCATCTTCAATTTCCAAGAATACCTCATCGGTAGCCTCATCAAATAGTATTTGCCTTTTATTGTGTGGGCTTCTAATTTCTTTCCCTCGCCACGGTTTGGAAGCCACAGACTCAGGAAAAACCCATTCGTCTGCGTTTGTTCCCTGTCTTAATGGCAATGACAAATAACCCTCTTTAACCACTAGTTTAGCAGGATTATACACTGGCCAAACCAAAGGCCAGTAAGCATTCGCTAGGGAAAGGCGAAGTTTATTTCCCCTAGGTAATTTATATGCAATGTGATCTAGCGTTACCTTTACAGTAAACTCTTTTGCTATTGGGATATTTTTCGGACTATCAAACGAGTCACGGAACCTCAGGTTTAAAATGCCATATGTTATTCTACTCGACTTACCATCAGGGTAAACATCGCATAATCGGACGGCCACTTGTGCGTTAGGTGAGGTTGCTTCGAGCGTTACTGTTAACTCAGGAGACCCAACTATATCCTCTTCAAGGTTCAAGGCCTTTGTATCAAAGCAAAGTGAAAAAGCGTCGTCAGAACGCTGGTCCCCCGGAAGCTCTGGGCCTAACCAAATAGCACAATATTCGCCACCTTTCAGCCCACAATGCTGAGGACTATCGATTACTCCCAAATGAGATTTATTTTTTCTGTTTCTGAAAGAAAGTACATTATTGTGTCTTAAAAAAAGCTTTTTATTTTTGCTTGCTTTACTTGGCCAAACATCCTCTTTAATCCAATAGCCGTCTCTAAAATTATAACTACTTTTAGGGGGCTCACCTTTCATTACATATACTCTATAGTCAGGATCTGTTTCACATCCATTATCAACTTCTTTGAGCCATTTATCCCACCATCGGATGGCTTCTTGTAAAAAGCCTATCTGGGGTTTTGGTACTGCAAAGTGAGGATATTTATGTACCCAAGGTCCGATGATCCCTTTAGCTTTTGCATTTTTCACAAGTTCTGGAACTGCATTTTTATAGGCGTCTCCCCATCCTCCAATAGCTAGGATTGGAGTTTCAAGCTTAGAATAATCTTCACATACAGATCCATGTTTCCAATACTTATCTCTCTTCTGATGCTTTAACCAAATATCTGAAAGATGTGGTTGGTTTTTCAAACGCTCTAGCCACATTTTTTTCCATTTCTTTCCAACAATTAGTGGATCAGGTGGCCGTGAAGAATATGAAAGCATTGTAGCGCCCCATCCTAAGTTTTCATTTAACAAACAACCACCTTTATAATGAATGTCCTCGGTATATCTATCTACTGTTGAACATAAAGTTATAATTGCTTTTAAAGCCTTTGGCCTTCGAAAAGCAACCTGTAGGCTGTTAAAACCACCCCAACTGATTCCCATCATTCCAATATTTCCATTGCTCCATGACTGTTTGCTCGCCCAATCAATTATATGTTCTGCATCACGTAGTTCAGTCTCTGTATACTCATCGAAAAGAAGTCCTTCGCTATCTCCATTACCTCTTAAATCAACACGCATACATACATAACCTCTTTCACAAAAGTAGGGGTGAGTTAATGCGTCTCTAACGTGAGTTCCATCTCTTTTTCGATAGGGGATATATTCCAAGACTACAGGAAATCTTTCTGATTTTTTACTTACTGGTTTCCAAACTTTAGCTGAAAGCTTTATGCCATCTGGCATTTCTATTACGAGATGTTCAATCTCCTGAACTTTAAAGAGCTTTTTTTGCGTTGATACTTCTGCCAATTAAAAAACTCTTACATTCTGTTTGCTAAGAAGTTTTTGAATATTTGAAATATTTACCCTATTCAGGGATGTGTTATTCTTTATCGTCTCGGCAGCGGCTACGCCAGCTCCTTGACCAGTAACTGTGCAGCAAGCCATATTTCTAGTTGCAGCATGTGCGATATTACTTCCCCCTATAGCTCTTCCAACAACCAATAACCCTTTTATATTTTTGGGAAGCAAAGATCGATATGGAATATGCATATACCTTCCCGTGGTGGGCAGCACTAGAACTCCGAACCCGTCTATGAACTCAGGGTATATTCCAACACTGTCTTCAAACCTGCACTCATTTTTGACATCTTCATCTGAGAGGTTGTATACAGAATCTATTTTATACGTATCTCTAATACCGATTGTCATTCCAAAGTTTCGTAACTTGCCAGCCGAACATCCAGGCATATATTCCTTCAAAGCAGCTATAGCTTCCAAAGCTGCTTTTCTCCCCTCTATTTCCCCCTTAGTTAAACTTTCGGGATCAGTACCATCTATACCGTTAAGATGGACCAGGTTTAGATATGTTAGTTCGCCTGTATCATGTATTGCTCCCCATGTTCCGGAAATCGTTTGCAAGTCACTTTCAATCAAGCCAGAATCTTTTGCCTTTTCAAATGGTTTGCGAAGAAAGGGTGAAAACATATCATCTTCCTTTCCAGATGTTTGCACCTGCCAATTCTTATCACTCCAGTCGCTATATTTTTGTGGATCACGCTCAATTTCATACATAAACTCTTCTTTATTTACACCAGACATATGAAACATAACGGAGGCAGATATCATATCCTCTTTTTTATTTTTGAAGACTGTAACTCCACTACGCCTAGCTACGTCGGCATCACCAGTTGCGTCAATAATAATTTTGCCAATAATTGCTTCCCTGCCCGCTTTAGACTCCGTAATCACTCCTTTTATTTCTTCACCGTCTAAAATAGGAGCACAGAAGGCGCGATGTAGCATAGGCCGGACACCCGCCTCTAAAACAAGATCATCTGCTACCACCTTAAACCCCTCACTATCAAGTTCATAACTTTTCGATTGAGTCTCAGGTACTGCTGCATTGCTTTCTATTGCTCTTTGTTCATATTCAAAAGCTAATCCACCAGCTTCAACGGTTTTCTCATGGCGATACCAGGCGAAGCCCTCCACCCCAACAGACGTTATGTTACCCCCAAAGCACCCAAATCTCTCGATGAGTATAACATTCACACCAGCTCTGGCAGCTGCAATTGCTGCGGATAGTCCCCCTGGGCCAGAACCAACAACGATCACATCTGCTTCACCTACAACAGGGGTTAATCTCTCAGGTTCTCTAATTTCCATTGTGGTACAACTCAGTCATACGGCATTGTCTAATAAAAAGATTTGCGAGGCAAAATAATTTTTACTTTCTGAAAAAATAGTTAAAGACATAACGCAAAATAAGCGGGGTCAGGCCTATAAGACAAAAAATGATTAATATTTTTGGAGATAAAATTTCAGAAATATGACTTATTTTGTTAATTTGAGTCCCAAAGTAAACATAGATTATGGTCATCGGAGTAATACCTATCAATGTTACAATGCTATACGGTACGACTTTTATTGGGGTAAAGGCCATAAAGATATTAACCAGATAAAATGGAAACACAGGTATCATTCTAATCGCAAACAGATAGAACACACCATTTTTTATAAACATTTTCTGAAAGGTATCAAAAGAAGCTGTCCTTTGATTATGCAAAAAACTTTTTAGAAAGTAGCGTACCGAGATAAAACAAAATATCGCTCCAAACGTAGCAGATAAAGCTGATAATAAAGTTCCCTGAAAAACGCCGAATAGTAATCCTGAAAATATGGAAAGAATTGTTGCTAAGGGTATTGAAGCAGAAACGACAATTATGTAAAGAAAGGAAAAGAGACTTTTGCATATAGTTGGATATGTGTTGCATGTGTATTCAATTTCGAGTTTCACATCTAAAAACTTTTTTAGTGATAATCCGTCAAGAGCATAAAGAACTAATGAAAAAGTTAAAGCTAGCGATATATAACCCAAAAATCGTCTCAAATTTCACTCATCCTAAAGGGATACAGTAAGCATGCCTATTGCAATACTACTTTTAATTAAATTAATATGGTTTAGTAGATACGGTATATTGTACTCCTGTAAAGAGGTATCTTGGCTCATGGAAGGCTTTAACGTTTCGGTAGTAGTTCCTACATTCAATAGAGTAGATTTTGTATTAGAGGCAATTAAATCTATTTCATATCAGACTTTTCAACCGTTAGAGATCATTCTGGTAGATAATAATTCTGAGGATAACACGACGGAAATGGTTGCTGAGCACTTTAAGTCTGTAAAGATTTTAATACAGAAAAAGCAGGGCGTAAGTGCAGCCAGAAATTTTGGAATAAGAGAGGCATCAGGCAATTGGATCGCTTTTTTAGACTCAGACGATCAATGGCACAAACGCAAGCTTGAAGAACAAGTTAAGAGTATTTCTAGAGATAAACTATCTGCGGATTTATCTCACACCGATGAAATATGGTACAGAAATAAAATTTTTTTAAATCAGAAGGAAATTCATAAAAAACGAGGGGGTTTTATTTTTGAAAATTGCTTACCACTTTGTTGTATTTCTCCAAGTAGTGTACTTATTAAAAAAAAGGTTTTCGATGATATTGGACTTTTCGATGAGTCTTTAGACGTTTGCGAAGATTATGATTTTTGGTTGCGTTTTTGCTGTAAATATCCAGTAAATTTTGTTGATCAAAAACTTACAATTAAAAATGGTGGGCATAATGATCAATTATCAAAAAAGTACTGGGGCATGGATAGATTTAGAATTCAAGCATTAGAAAACTTGTTAAGGTCGTCAGTTTTGGATGAATGGCAGCGACAGTTAACCAAGAGTATGCTACTAAAGAAAATTAAAATATTAATAGAAGGAGCGAAGAAGAGATCAAATACATCTACTTACAATGAGTATTTAGAAAAACAAAAGTACTGGGAAGCAGAATAGTGATTGAAAAAAATTTTGAAGGAGTATCGGTTAGGTGGGTGATTGCATTAAAAGGAGAAGCTGAGGAAATAATAAAAAACTATTCCATGAAGAGGGTAGCAACTACGCCTTTCCCGGTTTATAAAAATAAAGATTTAGATATGTGGCTTATTCTTTCAGGGATCGGACAATTAAATGCGGTTGCAGCGACAACTTATTTATATGTAAAAAGCGATGCCTCATATAATACTATATGGATAAATTTTGGTATAGTTGGGAGCCGAAACTTTAAGGTTGGAGAGCTGATCCAAATAGATAAAATAACATCAAGTGGGTTTCAAGATAACTATTATCCGTCACCCTCCGCTTTTAAGAATAATAATATTCAACGCTGTAATTTGATAACGGTCAACAAACCTGAAAAACTTTTTGAAAATAATGGCGTTTACGATATGGAGGGTTATGGTTTCTTTAGCTTTGCAAAAAAAATTGCACCCTATGAGCTTGTATCTGTTTTGAAAATAATTTCAGATATACCTGGAACAGACTTATCTAAAATTGACAAAAATAGGGTGGAAATACTAGTTTC
>CABZEG010000015.1 GCA_902524655.1 uncultured Alphaproteobacteria bacterium
GCTTAAAAATTTTGAAAATAATAAATAGGACTATCAGCTCTGAAGAAGCCCCTTTAATCATTGCGGAACTGGGTATCAATCATGGTGGCGATTTGCTCGTTGCGGAGCAAATGGTTAAAACAGCCGCTGGTAGAGGCTGTGAAGTAATTAAACACCAAACACACTTTCTTGATGATGAAATGACCCCTGATGCAAAACAAATCATGCCCCCTAACGCGGATGTCTCAATATGGGATGTAATGGAAAAATGTTCCTTAACCAAAGATGAAGAAATCAAATTAAAGAAACAAGTGGAAGACTTGGGAATGATCTATATTTCCACTCCTTTTTCAAGATCTGCAGCGGATTTTTTAAATGATATAAATGTACCTGCTTTTAAGATTGGTTCTGGAGAATGTGATAATCTTCTATTAATTGAGCATATAGCAGATTTTGGGAAGCCAATTATTCTTTCCACTGGCATGCAAAACTTATTGTCGGTAGAAAAGCCCGTAGAAATATTAGAGAAAAAAAATATTGAATATGCACTTTTAGAATGCACAAACATTTATCCTTGCCCACCAGAAGATATAGCACTTGGTAGCTTGGCACAGCTATCCGATAAGTTCCCTAATGCCGAGATAGGCTTCTCAGATCATTCAATTGGACCAACAATGGCTTTAGCAGCTATTGCATTAGGTGCAACAATTGTTGAAAAGCATTTTACTGATACCAAAAACCGACAAGGACCTGATATTTCCTGCTCAATGGACCCAGACGAACTTGAGCACCTTATAAAAAAAAGTAAAGAAGTAGCTTATTCTAGAGATAGAAAGAAGTTTATAGCCAACGTGGAAAAAGATGTTTATAAATTTGCACGATCTTCCATCGTAAGTGATAAAAATCTAAAAAAAGGCGATACTATTGATAGACAAAATATCTGGGCCAGAAGACCAGGAAACGGAGAAATACCTGCTTTCGACTTTGAAAAAGTTTTAGGAAAAACCTTAAAACGAGACATTGCTAGAAATACTCAGATAAAGTGGTCAGATTTGGAATAAAAGAGGTTGATGTGAAAAAACTGCTATTTATTACAGGTACAAGAGCTGACTTCGGTAAATTGGAACCGTTAGCATCAAGCGCAAAATCAGCAGGATTTAGCATTTATTTTTTTGTCACTGGCATGCACCTTCTTGAGAAGTATGGACTCACTAGTATAGAGGTTTCAAGGATGAAAAACATCACCAGATTTGAATTTGTCAATCAGATGGAAGGAGATCCACCAGACAAGATCCTTTCTCGAACTATTAATGGAATTTCTGAATATGTTGGCCAATTAAAACCCGATCTTGTTGTGATACATGGAGATAGAATTGAGGCAGTTGCCGCCTCCCTTGTTTGTGCAACAAAGAACATAAGAAGCGCACACATTGAAGGAGGAGAAGTATCAGGGACCATAGATGAAGTTTATCGTCATTGTAATACAAAGTTATGTACTGTCCACTTTGTAAGTTCAATATTGGCAAAAAAGCGCGTCACAAAACTTGGAGAGCACCCGGATAGAGTTTTTGTGCTAGGATCTCCCGAACTCGATACGCATAAAGCAAGAAATTCAATTTCACTAAATGAAGTCTTGGATTACTATGATATTGAGTGGGATAACTATGGGATTTTTATTTTTCATTCTGTTACTTCAGAACTTGATAGTTTAAAGAAAGAGATCCAATTTTGTTGCAATTCCTTAAAAAGAACGAAAAAGAACTTCATAGTTATTTCTCCAAACAACGACCCGGGGTGTGAAATAATTTTTAAGACAATTGGAAAATTACCTAAATCTCGTTTCAAACAAATACCTTCGATGAGATTTGCATATTTTTCGACATTACTAAAACACTCTCAAGTTATTATAGGTAATAGTTCTGCGGGTGTTCGAGAAGCTCCTTTTCTTGGGATTTCCTCAGTAAACATAGGCTCTCGCCAATTTAAAAGGGGGGGAGCAAGAAGTATTAAAAACTTTGATGTTTTTAAAGACGGGCAACTTGACAAACTAGTTGAACAACAATGGGGTAAGCGCTTTGAGCCCGATAAAAGTTTTGGAACGGGTCAATCTGCAAAAAAGTTTACAAAGATTTTAAGCGATAAAAAAATTTGGGAATTAAATTTACAGAAAACATTTTTTGAGACTTCTAATCACTGAGAAACCCCTGATTTAAACAAAAAATCTTACTAGCAGCCAAAGTAGGCAGATATTGATGTGTTGAAACGAAATCGGGAAATATTGAGGCGTCACATACATAGAGATTATTGATTCCAAATACTTTAAAACTTCCATCAACTACTCCACTATTTTTATCGTTGCTCATCCTATTAGTTCCTATCAGATGGTAACCAGAAAAAGTTTCTGATCCTATATTGTGTTCAATATCATCATTAATTAAATTTTTTCCACTTCTAGCAAAGCCTGCTTTTTTCAGGAGATCAATACCGCTTCTAAAAGCTTTGTATGCAAGCGCTCTATCAAATTTGTTTGACAAATAGTTTGGATCAATTTGTATATTATTTTTATTATCAAGAGAAATCGAACCTTCAGATTTTGGAAAAACTTGGAAGCACCCTATTGACGCTCGTTGGGCTTTTTGAAATTTAATGCCTTTGGACGATAACAAGCTTCGTTCTTGTGTAAAATGCACCAAATGATACCTTACCAAGCTGTTTATATTAACTTTCTTATTAAAACTTGATTTATTCCAGGCAAGAGTGGCACCTGGACTTTTAAAGATCGAATTCTTTGAGCTTATGTACTTAAAAAATTCGTTTAATAATTTCAACCCACGTGTTTTTTGGTTAAGCGTATCGAACCCTATACAATCAAATTCAATCCTGAAATTAGCATGGTCTTTCAAATGTTTTCCTACATGTTCTCGCTGAAACTTCAAAGGAGCACCGGATTTACGAACGTCCTTTGGGTCTCCGATCCCCGACCGCATAAGAATTAAGGGTGAGAATATTGTGCCTGCCGAAAGAATAATTTTTTTTGCACTTACAGTAATTTTGGCCTTAGTAACTAAATTTTCGCACTCAACACCTGAAGCATAGTTGTCTTTGAAAAAGATTTTAATCGCACGCGTGTTTGCTAGCTTTTCAATGTTTTTGTGGTTTGCATTTTCATTAAAATCATTAGAAAAGTTATATCTCTTTGATCCTTGTATATTAAGATGAATTTTTGCCCATCCCTCTATAAAATTATCTAAATCCGTAACCTCAGGAACTGCAATATTGTTGAGGGTTTTACAAAAAATATTCGTTAGTTCATCTGAATATCCATACTCTCTATTATACGAAAAATTTGGGTTATGGTATATGTGCTTTTTAACTCTCTGGAACATATTTTTTGGCCAAAAAGAAAAAACCTCCCTAAACCGTTTTTCAAAACCCAAGTATGAGACATTTCCATTGATTAAGCTTGAACCACCAAAACCAATTCCCTGAAGAATAGGCAATTCTCTATCTTCTAAGCCAGACTGTTTCTTGGATATAAAGCTTAAACAGTGTTTATCATTTTGCAGTAATTTTCCTGATAATAACGGTATTTTATTTAGATAGCTTTTACCCTCAGAGCATCCCTGCTCTATTAAACACACTTTATAACCTGACCTACTTGCATTTTTTGCAATTTCAAGCCCAGCTGTTCCAGCGCCAACAATCGCTAAATCATAGCTTTGGTGAGACATACTCTATTTCCAAATTTTGTAACTCTTTTATCAACGCTAATGCATCGTCAAACTCCTTTTCCGTGTCAATATCTATTGAGCGCTTAATTGAAAGAGGAAAAGCCAAGGTCTTGGCTGCAGGCATGAAGCCTTTTTCTTTTAGCATAGACATCAAACCTAAATACAAACTTCCATCTACAAAAGCTGAATTACTGTCTTTTTTGATGTCACGCACTCTAAGCATTTTTTTACCAATGTGGCCTAATAAAAAGTCTGGTTTTGCTTCGCTAAATTTAATTATCTCATAAATATCTTTTATTTCGCTGTAGTTTTTATTTACAGACACCATAGAAAGATTATTCCCTAAGTTCTTAATTTGTCTACAAAAAGAGACTAAATCATCCTTCAGTCTAATAGGTGATGTCGGTTGCAATAATATAAAGCTCCCAGATAGGTAGTCATCCAAACGGATCAGGTGTCTCTCCGCTAGCCTGTAGATACAATCAAATATGACATCAGATAGAATTGCATTATCATCAGAAAGTTCTGGTTTTCTTTTTACTGCTAGAATATTGGATGAATATTTCTTTTTTACTAATTCTAAAATCTGGTCATCATCACTGGTGCAAACTACTGAAATTTCTCTTAACCCACTGAGCTGTTGCTTTAAAAATAAACCCGCAGCCAAGCTCCACTCAAATAAAGGAAACCCAAAAAAATTTTTAAAGTTTTTATTTTTAAGCCTTTTGGAGTTTTTACGAGCGGGAATGACTATAACTAAATTTTCATTAAGAGCATTCATTAATATCACTGGCAATATTTTTGTAATCTTTAATTGACCTCGATACTAAAATCGGAATTGCTACGCATTTACGCAATCTATCATGACAACTCTTTACCTCTTTATTCCTAATGTTTTTATCGATATGTTCCCAAAAATATGCACAATGCCAGTTAAAAGCATCAGGTAAATTCTTTGTACCAAAGCCAGCTTTGTTTAGTAAACTAATCACTTGGTCACGTAGTTTTTTATTTTTTATAGAAATCACAAAAGTATCATAATTGGGCTCGCTTCCTGAAGTAACATGTCTAAATTGTATTTCTTTGTGGTTTATAAATTTTTCAAGGGCGTGGTATCTTTTTTTCGAGTCTCCTAAAATACTCGGGAATTTTTTAAGCTGGACCTTGCCAAATGCTCCACTTATTTCTGTCATTCTGTAATTAAACCCAATCAGTCCGGCATGATCTAACCCTCTTGGCAGACTAGGAATATTTTTGTGGCCATGATCATGATACATTCTAGCATTTTTTCCATCACTTTTCTTCTTGGAAAACAGAGCTCCACCTTCACCAGTTGTAATCATTTTACCAAAGTCGAAACTAAAAACACCAAAGTCACTCAAGCCTCCAACATATTTGCCGGCAACCTTGGCCCCTATTGCTTCGCATGCATCTTCAATTACCGGAATTTTATTTCTTTTTCCAATCCTGTTAATTAATATCATATCTGCTGGCACACCCAGCATATGAACAGGAATTATAGCTTTTGTTTTTTTTGAAATTAAAGTTTCTAAATTTTTGGGACACATGTTCAACGTATCATCGATATCAGTAAAAACAACATTTGCACCAGTGTCTATAATCGCTTCAACAGTTGCGATAAAATTAAAGGACTGAGTTATAACCTCATCACCTCTTCCAATACCGAGAGCTTTGAGAGCCACTTTAATTGCAGCCGTACCAGATGAAACGCATAAAACGTCAGCCATTTTTGGGCTGAAAACGGCTTTCAACTTTTGTTCAAATTCTCTTACGTGATAATGCTTCCTTATTTTATCAAAACCATGAGCAAAGAAAACTTTCCCCTCATCAAAGATCCTGGAAATTGCTTTTTTTTCTTTTTCGTCGATAACCTCAAATCCGGGCAAATTTAACTCCTGCTTTCATGAAAACATATTAACAATCGATATTATAAGAGAAAAGTAACCTTAGAGGGTAAAAAACTATGATTTTTTTTCACAAAAATATATGTTATTGTTAGGCGTGGCATGTGTTTTGCAGCCATATAGTCCCCTCATACTCCCAATATAAACCCAAACCTATGTATGAGGGGAACCTATTTTCAAATTTCCTCGTTAACAATATTGCAATCAATTAAAATTGAAAAATTACTTAGTGCTAAATTTTCTGGCCTTAAAATATGTAAACTGATGATCATATATCAATCGTAAGTATTCTGCACATTTAACGAATAATGACCTATTTAATTTAGTGGTATTTTTAATTAATTCTGAAATAATTTTTTTGAAAACATCTCATGACGTGACACTTGGAGGAAATGATGGAAATTGTAAAACCACTGAATGAAAATGATATTGACCCAAGTCTATTAGAAAAGATTCAGTTCTTTAAAGGACCGCTTGGTGTTATACCGAGCTCAGTTAAAACTATGAGTTATCACCCCAAAATAGCCGATGCATTTACAGATCTCAATAAGGCTGTAATGGAATGCAAAGGGAAAGTTACCCCAGAGTTTAAACGGCTTATCGGATATGTAACAAGTTTTGCCTCAGGGTGTCTTTATTGCCAGGCTCATACTATTTTAGGAGCTGAACGCTTCAGCTGTACGGCGAAAAGATTAGAAGAAGTTTGGAATTATGCAAACTCTTCAGCTTTTTCAAGGGCAGAAAAAGTTGCCCTGGACTTCGCTTCCGCTGCGGCATCTGTTCCTAACAAAGTTACAGAAAAAGAAGTGTCTCAATTAAAAAATTATTGGAATGATTATGATATTGTTGAAATTATGGGCGTAATTGCTTTGTTCGGCTTTCTCAATCGTTGGAATGACAGTATGGGTTCCGCTTTGGAAGATTTACCAATTGAAAAAGGGGAAGAATATCTTATGAAAAACACTAATTGGGTACCAGGGAAACATAGGGTTTAAAGCATGAATAATCGAACCGAGGAAGAACTTAGAGAATCTTTCTTAAATCAACCTCTAATGCCCTACATAGGAGCTAAACTCTCCACAATATCTCCTGGGCAAGCATCTATAGAAATTGTTTATCAAAAGAATATAACTCAACAACACGGCTTATTTCATGGAGGAGTTTCAGGAGCTATAGCTGACAATGCTGCTGGATTTGCTGCAATGACATTAATGGATAGAGACAAAGAGCCCCTTACAATTGAATTCAAAATTAATTTTCTTAATATTGCAGATGGGGAAAAGCTAGTTGCGGAAGCGGAAATTCTACAACCAGGTCGAAGTATTTTTCATGGAGAGTCGAAAGTGTATACAATCAAGAATAACAATAAAATATTAACTGCTACTGCTCTAGTAACGATCAAAGCAACAAGTAAGGTATCTGAAAAACTACTCTGAAAGTAAAAACTACTGTCTTTTTGTTAATCTTGTTTATCTAACTGTTTTTCATACGCTTCTTGGATAGACTTTAGCTCTTCAATTGCTGCACGAATATCAGAGCTATCGGTCACATTAATTTCAACTCTTTTCCCTTTATGAGATAATCTGATTTTATCTTGCTTATGAGACTTTAATTTTTTGACCTTATAAACCCCAATAGGCCTAACAAACCCTTTAGGTGTAAATTCTTTAAAAAACTCAGTTTCAACTTCATTTGAAATAAGGTTTTTTGTGTTTTCATCAACAAGCATGTCATCAATTTCAGCCATTGACTGAAGTCTTGCAGCAAGATTCACGGGACTTCCAAGTATAGTATAATCTAATCGTAAATCCGAACCAAAGTTCCCTACAGTACAAAACCCATTTGATATACCCATCCTAACTGATATACCTTCGACTGCTCCCAAGCCCCTCCAATGTGTCTGCAATTCCTTTACTCTTTCCTGCATATCTATGGCCATTTCTATACACTTTAGAGCGTCATCAGTTTCTCCTAGGGTCTCTGGATCACCAAAAAAAACCATTAGAGCGTCTCCAATGAATTTATCAATTGTGCCACCGTGTTTAATTGCTATCATTGACATTTCTGACAGATAGGAATTGATAATCAGAGCCAGTTTTTCAGGCTCCATTTTATCAGTTAAATCAGTAAAACTTACGATATCAGAAAAAAATACTGTTAGATTCTTCCTACTATGAGAAACTCCCTGGTCTTTTTCTTCCTCAAAAATGTTTTTATAAATTTGAGGAGACAGATATTTTGCTAGCCTGGTTGCTAAGCTTTCGAGTTTTTTACTCTTTTCTTCGATTATTTGTTTGTCTTTTAATTGTCCTTCTATAAGTGAATCTCGTTGCTTAGTTAACTCATGTTCATTTGTTCTATCTACGAATTGACCTTGAATTCCGTTTAAGTATTCAAAATCAGAATTTTTTGTTTTTGTTGAAAGTAGTGAAAAAAGTCTCTCTTCATCATCAATAATAATCTTGACCTTTGGGATTAAAACAGATCCCTTATTGTGGATTTCATCCTCAAAAAGTTGTATCTGTTCGTCTGTTACACCTAGCTGCTTTAAAATATCTGGAAAGTATGCATCTTTGACATTGCCTAGAACCGGGAAAAAGCCTTTGAAATTTTTGTTGACCTTTTTAACTCTCAAATCCTTATCTGCGTAATAACAAGCAGTAATAGCGTTCTCAAAATTGAAAAAGCTTAAGTCTACGACCCTATCAGGATTGAAAAAATCTTGGAAATTCATAAACGTTCAATGCCCTTTTACTAGTATAATGATATATTATGTAAATTCACCCTTACAACGAAAACAATTACTCACTTGATTTTATTACTTAATTCAAAAAATGAACACACCTAATTAAATTTTTGGGGCACTATTTCTGAGCAAGAGAATATGGTTTCATATTTTTTTGCGAACGCAATTAAATCTATATCGGATTTTCTCTTTCCTATTATTTGCATTCCCATGGGCAGTCCATTTCTATTTAAACCCACCGGAACGGAGATAGTTGGAAGCCCCAGAATACTTGATAAAACCACAATATCCATCCACTGATGATATGTCTCCATTTGTTTACCATTAATGGTTGAAGGATAAGGAATGTCTTTATTGAAGGGGTACACCTGAGCAACTGGCAATGCTAAATAATCATATTTTTTGAAAATCGAATTAACTTCATTTTCCCACACTGATCTCCATACTAGTGCTTCTTCAAGATCTGAGTCTTTAACTGCTTGACCGTTTTGTATTTCCCAATCAACGGTGAGGATTTTTTCATCTGAACTCAGATTGTATTTTATTAATTCGTCATACAAACTTTTTGATCGTAATACTTTCCAGCTATTGCTCAAATAATATGGGTTGGCTTCCGGCTCTATTTCTTCAACAACAACTCTATTTTGGGTTAGAGAAAAAAGAGTTTTCTTACACTGATCCAGTATTTCTTCTTCAACCTGGTAGTAACCACCCAAATCATTTAACCAGGCAATTCTTTGTTTATGCATTTTTTCATCATTTAGGTATACATCGTCAAATGAGCAATCTAAATCAAATGAAAATGGATCGGATCCATGTGAACCCGATATAATATCGAGGAAGTAAGCTAAATCCTCAGGTGTTTTTGCTAAAGCTCCCAAAGTTGATAAAATGGGTAACTTTTTGTGTCTTGTCTGTGATCTTTCCTCAGGAATAAGTCCCGGCGTTGGCCTAAAACCATATAAATTACAATAAGCAGCCGGATTTCTGCAAGAGCCCATCATGTCAGAGCCATCAGCTATCGGGATTAAATCAGCAGCTATCGAAGCTGCTGCACCACCACTAGAGCCACCAGCAGTTTTTGATACATCATAAGGATTAGATGTAGAGCCGAAAGCTCTATTAAATGTTTGCGCCCCAAGCCCCCACTCAGGCGTATTTGTTTTTCCAATTATTAAAGCACCACTACTAATTAATCGATCAACAATGATACTATTTTTTTCTGCTATATTATTCTTATATTTCGGCACTCCATACGTTGTTGGTAGACCTTTAACATCAATTAAATCTTTTACAGCTAGAGGAATGCCAAAAAGACTTTTTGTTTTTTTTGGTACGGAGCAATTTTTTAAGTTTTCAAGATCATTAAAAATTTCATCCATGTTCCTGAGAGAAACAAGTGCATTAAGAATTGGGTTAAATTTTCTTATTCTGGACAAATAGTGCTGTAATAGCTCTTTATGTGAAATTTTTCTATTTTTCAAAAGTCCAATAATTTCTTTTAACGAGTTTTTTTCCATTATGTTTTTATGAGAACCAAGGTCAAGTTTATTTAAGACAGATAATTTATCATTAATGATACTTTTGATTTTGTTTTTTAACAAATTTAGGATTAGGATTAAACTAATTATATGTTTTTACAAGTTTTTGGATCAGTAGAGCTGTGAATTTCGAATTAACTGATGAACAATCGATAATAGTTGATACAACCAGACATTTTCTGGAAAAAGAGATTTATCCTCACGAAAAAATTGTTGAAAAAACTGGGGAAGTTCCGAGAGAATTAGGAGCAGAAATTGCAAATAAATGTAAAGAAATAGGCTTTTTTGCAGCTAACTTCCCAGAGGAACTAGGGGGCGGTGGAATGAATCATTTAGAGTTCACTCTTTTAGAGAGAGAACTCGGTAGAGGTTCTAATGCCTTGACGATTTTTTTTGGTAGGCCGTCTGGTATCCTTATGGCTTGCAATGATCTACAAAAGGATAAGTATCTTATCCCTGCAATTAAAGGTGAAAAGTTTGATGCACTGGCAATGACTGAGCCAGGTGCTGGTTCTGATGTTAGAGGAATGGAATGCACTGGACAAAGAAAGGGTGGCGACTGGATTATAAATGGAACCAAACACTTTATAAGTCATGCCGACATAGCTGACTTTGTTATTGTTTTTATTGCAACTGGGGAAGAGGAAACAGATAAAGGAAAAAAGAAAAAAATCTCCTGTTTTCTAGTGGATAGAGGTACGCCAGGATTTGAAATATGTACTGGATACAACTCTGTATCGCATAGAGGATACAAAAATTGCATTTTAAGGTTTGACGAATGTCGACTTTCCGATGACCAAGTTTTGGGTCAAGTCCATAGAGGTTTTGATATCGCTAACGAATGGCTCTACGCGACACGCTTAACTGTTGCCGCGACATCAGTAGGTAGAGCAAGAAGGGCTTTTGAATTGACACTACCCTTTACTACTGAGAGAGAGCAGTTTGGAAAAAAAATAAGTCAGTTCCAAGGTGTAAGTTTCCAACTTGCAGATATGATTACTGAAATCGATGCTGCCGACCTTCTTACACTATCTTCTGCATCAAAATTGGATAATAAAATTCCAGCAAACAGAGAGATTGCATCAGCAAAGCTATATGCAACAGAAATGCTGGCTAGAGTAACAGATACTTGTATTCAGCTACATGGTGGGATGGGATTGATGGATGACCTTCCTTTTGAGCGTTTTTGGAGAGATGCACGAATTGAAAGAATTTGGGATGGAACTTCGGAAATCCAAAGACATATAATCAGTCGGGAACTTCTAAGACCTTTGGGCGGATAAAATTGGTTAGGTCGTTAAATAGACTTTTAAGACCAAAAACGATTGCCGTTTATGGAGGAAGTTGGTCTAAAAATGTTGTGAAAGAGCTAAAAAAGAATTCATTTTTAGGTGAGATTTGGGCTGTTCACCCCACAAAAAAAACTATAGGGGGAGTCAAGTGTTATAGAACAACATATGACCTACCATCATCTCCAGATGCCGTTTTTGTAGGGGTTAATAGAGAAAAAACTGTTTCAATTATCGAAGAACTATCCGTCATAGATGCAGGAGGAGTTGTATGTTTCGCTTCGGGGTTTTCCGAAACATCGGTTGATGATAAATCAGACCAGGGTAAGACACTACAGGATAAAATTGTTAAAGCAGCAGGGCAAATGCCCATATTAGGTCCAAACTGTTATGGTTTCATAAATTATTTAGACAATGCGCTTATCTGGCCTGACCAGCATGGTGGAGAAAAAGTCAATAAGGGAGTCGCTATACTGACCCAAAGTTCCAATATTGCAATTAACTTGACCATGCAATGCAGAGGCCTTCCTATTGCTTATGTGATAACGGTTGGCAATCAGGGTCAGCTTAATCAAGCTCAAATAGCTTTGGAATTATTACAAGACCCAAGAGTAACTGCAATTGGCCTGCATATTGAGGGGATAATAAATCCCAAAGATTTTGAAAAGTTGGCAAGAGAAGCTAAGACTTTAAAAAAAGGAATTGTAGCTTTGAAGGTAGGCAAGTCGAAGTTAGCAGAAAATGCGACTGTTTCTCATACTGCCTCGATGGCAGGAAATTATCAAGGTGCAATAGCTCTGCTCAACAAATTAGGTATTGCAAATGTTGATGGTCTTGAGAGCCTTTTAAATACATTAATGATTTTACACGTTCATCAACCGATAAGTGGTAATAAAATTGCCTCTCTGTCCTGCTCTGGTGGAGAGGCAAGCCTAATTGCTGATTTAGCTGAATCATTTAATTTTAGATTTCCAAAACTTAGCTCTAAACAAAAAAGAAAACTTAAGTCTGCATTAGGTGATTTAGTTCATTTATCTAATCCTTTAGATTATCAAACATATGTTTGGAATGACCAAGCCAAGCTGACAGTGGCATTTAAAAGTATGATGGAAGAGACATATGATTTTTTATTTATAATTATGGATCTTCCTAAACAAGGTCGCTGTTCCTCAGATGCATGGTATCCAGCAATCGCAGCGCTGAAAGAAGCTAAAAAAAATGCAAAATGCCCCATCGGCCTAATAACGTCACTTGAAGAAAATATGCCGGAAAAGTTTGCGAAGGATTTAATAAGGCATTCAATAATTCCACTTACTGGATTAGAAAATAGTCTTGCCGCGGTAAAGGCATTACAAAACGTGAGTATACAGTGGAAAGTAAAAAGCACTCCATCAATTATATGGGAACGCTGGCCAAATAAGAAATCTCGGGTACTAGATGAGTATCAATCAAAAAAAGTTTTAAGTAGTATAGGTATTAATGTTCCAAAAGGTTTTATAATTAGAGATAAAAATTCTCTCTTAAACAAATTTAGAACTATTAAAAAAGCTGTTTGCTTAAAAGTCATAGGCATTAATCACAAGACAGATGCTTCAGGAGTAGTTCTTGGAATAGATAATGAAAACGAACTTCTTAAGAAATTCAACAATATGAAGAGATTAACTAGGTCAAAAGAATTTTTAATAGAGCGCCAAGTAAATAATTGTTTGGTAGAGCTTTTAGTTGGAATTGTAAGAGATCCACAACACGGCTTTATGATAACTATAGCAGAGGGTGGAGTTTTATCAGAGTTGCGAAAAGAGACTATTACTTTATGTATGCCGTGTAATAAAACTGAGATAGCGGGGGCATTGCAAAAATTAAAAATATGGCCTTTATTAAATGGATACAGAAATAAAAAAGCTGCTAATATTAACAAGATAATTTTGGCAATCTTTTCGCTGCAACGTTATGCTTTAGAAGAGAGAGCTAAATTAGTTGAACTGGAAATAAACCCTCTTTTAGTAAAGTCAAATCAGGTTGTTGCAGCTGATGCACTTATACGAAAAAATTATTAAACGGTAGGAAAATGGCAATAAAGACGAATGAATTACAAACAAAAATCAAGGGAGCAATACTTGAGGTCACAGTCGACCGCCCTAAGGCAAATGCCATCGATCTGCTCACAAGCCAAAGGATGGGTGAAATCTTCATGGAATTCAGAGATAATTCAAAACTACGCGTAGCTATTTTAAGAGCTGAGGGAGAAAAATTTTTCACTGCAGGTTGGGACTTAAAAGCAGCAGCTGACGGAGATGCTGTAGACGGCGACTATGGCATCGGAGGTTTCGGAGGACTTCAAGAACTTGGGAACCTCAATAAACCGGTAATTTGCGCAGTAAATGGTATTTGCTGCGGTGGTGGATTAGAGATAGCTTTGTCTTGTGACTTAATTATCTGTTCAGAAAATGCTACCTTTGCATTACCCGAAATTCGTTCAGGGACTGTAGCTGATGCCGCCTCTATTAAGCTTCCAAAAAGAATACCTTATCATGTCGCTATGGACCTATTGTTAACGGGGCGATGGTTTGATGCCCAAGAGGCAATGTCGTATGGTTTAATAAAAGAAATAGTTAAATTTGATCAGCTACGAAAAAAAGCATGGGACTTGGCCGAGATTTTAGCAAGTGGACCACCGCTAGTTTATGCAGCCATAAAAGAAATTGTGCGTGAAACAGAGGATTTAAAATTTCAAGATGCCTTAAACAGAATAACTAAGAGGCAATTTAAAACTGTTGATCATTTATATTCGAGTGAGGATCAAATTGAGGGTGCAAAAGCATTTGCTGAAAAACGAGATCCAAAGTGGAAAGGAAAATAATTTATTAGTTTTAACTTAAGTACTGAAAATTGGATAAAAACATTTATTCTAAAAGGGTGGGGATTATGAAAGATAGATATCAAGTCGTTATAATAGGTGGGGGAGTTGTTGGCGTTTCTGTCCTATATCATCTAGCTAAAAACGGTTGGACTGATTGTGTTGTTCTAGAGAGATCCGTTTTAGCTGCAGGCTCTAGCTGGCATGCTGCTGGGGGGGTGCACGCACTAAATGCTGATCCAAACATGTCAGCATTGCAGGGATATACCCTAGATTTACTATCAAAAATTCAAGAAGAAAGCGGTCAGGACATTGGATTGCATATGACTGGAGGCATAACAATTGCGAGCACTCCTGATAGGTGGGAATGGCTTCAATCAGCATATAGAACATATCAAACTATAGGTATAGAAGACGTTTATCTTATGACCCCAGAGGAAATAAAAAACAAATGTCCGATAATGGATACAAAAGGAGTTTTGGGTGGGCTATGGGCTGATAGAGAGGGCTATGTTGATACAACAGGCACTGTTTGGGCATATGCTAAAGCTGCAAAAAAATATGGAGCTGAAGTAATTGAGAATAATAAGGTAAACGAATTAAAACAAAGAGTTGACTGTTGTTGGGAAGTACACACCGAAAAAGGAACTATAGTTGCTGAGCATGTAGTGAACGCGGGTGGGCTTTGGGCAAAGCAAGTAGGACAGATGGCAGGATTGAATTTGCCAATTTCTCCTTTAAAACATCATTACCTGGTTACTGAAACTATTCCTACCATTGAAGCAATGGACTCCGAAGTTCCTATGACTGTAGATCTCGAAGGTTTCACTTACATGAGACAGTGGGATAAAGGTATTTTAGTTGGAATTTATGAGATTGATCATGAGCATTGGGCTATTGATGGAGCACCTTGGGACTTTGGCATGGAGCTATTTAATGAAGACTTTGACAGGATAGAAAATGAATTGGCTCTCTCTTTTGAAAGGTATCCAGACTTAAAAAATGTTGGAATAAAAAATTGGGTAAATGGAGCATTCACATTTTCTCCAGATGGGAACCCTCTTGTAGGGCCTGTGAGAGGTCTGAAAAACTACTGGCTTGCTTGTGGTGTTATGGCAGGCTTTCTTCAAGGAGGTGGAGTTGGAAAAACACTAGCCGAGTGGATGATCTTTGGAGAAACCGAAACTGATCCATGGTCTATGGATATAGCTCGATATGGTGAATTTGCTTCAAATAGAGAATACATAAAGCAAACAACAGGTCAATTCTACAGTAGGCGGTTCGTTATGAGCTATCCTAATGAGCAGTTACCAGCAGGCAGAGATCTGAAACGAACAGCTGTGTGGGACATTCAAAGGAATAATGGAGCAATATTTGGTAACAGTTGGGGGCTCGAAATACCATTATTATTTGGACCAAAAAATTTCAAGGAAACACCTAGTTTAAAACGATCAAATGCTTTTGAAATTGTAAAGAAAGAGCACCTAAATGTAAGAGAAAATGCTGGGATATTAGATAGTTCTGGGTTTAGTCGATTTGAAATAAGGGGACCGGGTGCTGAGATGTGGCTCAATAAACTTTTGGCTACGGACATACCAAGCAATAATAAAGTCAAGCTTGCAGTAATGTTAGGGCATGATGGTAGACTAAAGGGAGATCTAACATGTTTCAACTGGGGGAACGATGTTTTTTGGATTATGGGAAGCTATTATCTAAGAGAGTGGCATTTGAGGTGGTTTCATGATCATTTACCAGGTGGATTAAAAAGTATTCACACAGATGGAGAGGTATCGCTTTTAGATATAAGTGATAATATTGGGGGCTACGCAATTTCAGGCCCAAATTCTAGAAAATTACTAGAAAGGTTAACAAACTTCGACGTATCAAACGAGAATTTAAAGTTTATGTCATGTAATGAAATGGATATTGGATTAATTAAAACAAAAATCGCAAGATTGTCAGTTGCAGGTGAACTTGGTTATGAGATTAATTGTCATGCTTTAGAATTGAACGCTCTAAGAGAGTTACTTATTTCTAAAGGAAAAGACCTTGGTGTCCAGGAATATGGCTATTATGCTCTTAACACTCTTAGACTAGAAAAAAGTTTTGGCATTTGGAATTACGAATTCATGCAAGCCTACACACCAGGCGAAACAGGTCTAAATCGGTGGATATCTAGGGGCAAAAATGTAGAGTTTGTAGGTAAAACACCAGCTTTAAAAGAGCTAGCAGAAGGGAAAAAAACCCTTCAAAAAACTTTAATTACCTTGGAAATTAAAGATGCAGAGGTCGAGGCAAATGGGTATGAACCTATATGGTCTCAAAATAATAAACGAATTGGTATGACAACATCAGGTGGGTATGGCTACAATGTTGATAAATCATTGGCAATGGCTTTTGTTGAACCCGAGTTTTCTGAACCAGGTATAGAACTTAAAACTCATATAGTAGGAAAAGAAAAGCGCTGTGTGGTCCTTGATAACAGTCCTTGGGATCCTGAAGGATCGAGAATGCGCTTGTAGCAAAATTTTATACTGGTATCTGCTTACTGTTTTTTACTTCCTTCAAAGATATGCTTGAAGACATACCTGTAAACTGGATTTCCGATATCAATCGCTGTTGAAAGGCATCATATTCTTCAATACTTTTTGCAATTATTTTTAATAAGTAGTCTGCACTCGATCCCGTCAATCGATGTACTTCTAAAATGTTGTTGTGACGCATAACAACTTTCTCGAATTCAGCGAACCAATCTGAGTTATGGTTGCTTACCGAGATAGAGAGAAAGACCGTAACAGCATAACCTACCTTTTCTTTGTCAACTAGTGATACTTTGTATTTAATGACCCCCTGCTCTTCAAGCTTTTTAATACGATTCCAACAGGGAGTTGATGAAATACCTACTCTTTTTGCGATCTCGGATAAAGGTAGATCTGCGTTTACCTGAAGTAGAGTTAAAAGTTTTCTGTCGATGTGATCCATTCTTTTTCAATTTCAAATAATAGAAAATTATTCTAAAAAATTACTAAAATACAGAATAATTTATTATAGTTAGTGAATTTATATTTAATTACAAGAAAATTTTTCCTATTATCAAAAAAAATTTTTTTTGAGGTGTAACATGACTGACTATACAAATGCGGAAACTTTGGTTTTACACGGTGGACAATATAGGAGCGACACAAACACAAATGCTGTAGCTGTCCCTATATATCAAACAACCAGCTACCAATTTAAAAATACAGAACATGCAGCAAATTTGTTTGCTCTAAAAGAACTGGGCAATATCTACACGCGCATAATGAATCCAACTAATGCGGTTCTTGAAGAAAGAGTTGCTGCAATAGAAGGCGGAGCTGCGGCACTAGCTCTATCTTCAGGTTCTTCAGCAACCGCTTTAGCTATTCAAAATTTATGTAGTACAGGAGATAATATTGTTTCTTCCCCTCACTTATATGGCGGGACTTGGAATTTATTTGTGAACACTTTTAAGCAGTTCGGAATTGAAGTTCGCTTTGCTGATCCCGAAAAACCTGAAACATTTGCGGAGCTTGTAGATGAAAAAACTAGAGCTTTTTTTGGAGAAACTGTTCCAAATCCCAAATTAAAAGTTTTTCCTATTGAAGAAGTTGCTAACATCGGCAAAGAATTAGGCATACCTTTAATTATAGATAATACGGTCTCTCCATTAACCTGTCGGCCAATCGAACATGGCGCAGCGATTGTGGTTCATTCACTAACAAAGTATATTGGTGGGCATGGTAATTCAATAGGCGGAATTATAGTTGATAGCGGGAACTTTGACTGGATAGCAAACCCTCGAAGGCAACCATTATTTAACCAACCAGATGAAAGCTATCATGGAGCCGTTTGGGGACAATTGGTGCCGGAAGCATTAGGCGCGCCCATCGCTTTCGCTGTCAGAGCAAGAGTGGTTCTGTTACGGGACCTAGGTTCAGCAGTATCTCCAATGAACTCATTTAATATAATTCAAGGACTTGAGACACTCCCTTTACGTTTTAAAGCGCATCAAGAAAATGCAGAAAAGTTAGCTAACTATCTTTTGAAACACAAAGCAGTACAACAAGTCATTTATCCATCTCTTTTTGAAGGAAAAGATAAAACAACAGCAGACAAATATCTTAAAACCGGTTATGGCCCAATTGTTGGAATGGTTTTGCGTGGAGGCGCCGACGCGGGCAAGCAATTTATTGATAATCTTAAGATGGTTTATCATGTTGCTAATATTGGTGATACACGTACTCTAGCAATCCATCCTTCATCAACTACACACTCCCAACTTTCACTGCAAGATCAATTTAAAGCAGGGGTTACTCCGGGATATATTAGGCTGGCAGTAGGTATTGAACATATAGATGATATAATTTCAGATATAGATCAAGCACTTCAAATTGCAGATAAAAAGTAAACCTTTGAAATGGATTTAGAATTTAGTTTTGATCCACTTTAAAGATGCAAAGTTTCTTCTAACAAATGGAGCTACAGGCATTGAAATATTTTTTAAGGTCTGTTAATAAGAGTCGCTCTAGTGCTGTTAATTTTAAATCAGTCTAAGATGAAGAAACTCAAGGATTTTGAAGACCAATTCCACACTTACGAGGCTATTATTTTTGCATATGTATCGTTAATAACACTGCAACAAAAATAGTTTGTTATAAAGATGTTAAAGATTTCTGAACTAATTAAAAACGTTCCAAAAGAGTATATTAGTGAACTAACAGTTTCGGAGGATTGTGAGATCGATTTAGATTGCCGAAACGCATGCTACATCATTAAAAGTGGGGAACTATTAAGCTATGGGGCAAATAAATTTACACAGTTATTAAAAACTAATGATCCAATAGGTGTTGCGGAAACTATACTAGGGAGATCAAATGAACTAAAGTATAGGCGCTTTAAAAAAGTTGATCTTTACAGCTTGGCCGGCGATCCAGTGAGAAGTCAAATTAATAGTGCAGGGTCTCTAGCAAAATCCATCATTAAATACAGTTTAAGAAGAATTTTTCAAGTTTCAGATGATGACAAGGCACCCCTACTTTTTGAAGAAAAATTTCTTTTAAAAAATGAGAAAGACACAAAGCTAAGACAGTTTGAAGAGGGTACGTGGATCTTCAGAAGTGGTTTTTCAAATAACAGAATGTATTTCCTTGAAAAAGGAAGCGTGCAATTATTTACAAAAAATAATAGGGAGTTAGCTACTTTAACAATGGGAACATGCTTTGGGGAGAGTACATTGATAAGAGGCAAAAAACATAATAACAGTGCTTTTGCCTTAGAAAACTGTCTTATTAGAACAATTGACGAAGAAATAATTGAAAAAAATTTGAAAAGTGAAACACCTTTAGTTCAGCTTGTGTTATATTTGGTTCTTAGGCGCACTGAGTTTATGAACTCGTTGAGAATGGCTGATGATTTTTCCAGAAAATAAATCTAATAAATTAAGCTTTTTAATCACTCTTATTTCATTATCTTAACTATCATTTAACTCTATAATTTTATTTACCACACTTTATTTGAAAAAATATATTACTACGCAAATACTAGTCCAAGGTTATATTGGACTTATTATGTAACTCATTTAAAGAAATTTTTTAAATTTTCGTTTCGCTCATAAATAATGTTATTTTTTTAAATACTAGACCACCCTCAATTTTTTAAATATATTTAACAGTGATATAGGTAAGGCGCTTATATTGACTGGGGTATTACATGCAGATAAGTTTGGTCTGGAAACAGTATGATGTTTTAGTAGTGGGGTCGGGCGGCGCTGGATCAAATGCTGCTGAAACCGCTTCTGAGATGGGGGCGTCGGTTTTAGTGGTTGCCAAAGACCCTCTAAGCGCATCTGACACAAAAATTTCTGAAGGGATTGCAACTGTTAGAGCGTCTGGGTCGGAGGACGATACTGAAGATACTTTATCAGAAAATTTACAATTAGCAGGTGGTGATCTTCCAGATGCTAATATCACATCTGCTTTTGCGAGAGATAGTCAAACGGCCTATGACAAAGTGAGAGCTAACGGCCTAAGGCCTAAAATTTCTGCAATTACGAAAAACCCTGATCCACTTCCTCTTCCGATGGGCGGGCATACAAAGAGGAGAAGCATAGGGCATAAAAATAGTGGTGTAGCATTTGGTCATGCAAATTGGAACTCAATTGTAAAGGACGCAAAAATTGATTACAAAGAAGATTGTTGGTTAGTAGACATCATAACTGAAAATAATAAAGACCACTCAAAATCAATTATTGGAGCACTAATTTATGATGCTCAGAGAGGCGAGCTTTTGGCAGTCGTATGTGCTTCGATAGTTGTTGCGTCTGGAGGACTGTCAACAATATATTTTCCAAAAACCGATACAATGAGAGGAAATACTGGTGATAGTTATGCCATTGCCGCTCGCGCAGGTGCTGAATTAGTAGATATGGAACAAATACAGTTCTTACCATTTTGCCTAACATCTCCCCCTGCTTTTGAAGGACTATTGGGAGGTGAACCAGTTACTGCTAGCTATTTGGGCGTATTAAGAGATAAGAATAAAAAAGTGATTTTGGATGGTGTATATTTGAGAACACGAGCGGAATGTTCTGCCGCAATAATGAAAGCCGTTGAAGATGGAAGAGGGACAAAGAATGGTGGCGCATATCTTGACATGACAGCTAATAAAAGAGCTCCTAAATCAGGGGTTTACTTTATGAATTTTCTTAAAGGAAGTTTGCCGTCAGCCTATAATAATGTACGACAGGCTATGAGTAAGAGTGAAGCTCAATGTGAAGACTTATGGGAGGTTAGGCCAAGTGCACACTATATGATGGGCGGAATAAGGGTTGATGAGAATTGTAGCTCTATAGGTGGATCAAAAGGATTGAAAAATGATGGAATATTAGGATTATTTGCTGCTGGTCAAGCAATGGGAGGGCTTTTTGGAGCAAACAGACTTGGATCTACCTCGTTAACAGAGGGAGCTGTTTTTGGACAACGAGCCGGCAAGAATGCGGCTAATCACGCAAGAAACATATCTGGTATGAACCCCTTAAATAAAAAATTATTTATGGAAAAAGCCAAAAAAATTAATTCATTAATTGGACAGAAAGGTCATTTACACGCCTCAAGAATAAAGCTTTCGGTCCAAAGAAAATGTTGGGAAAATTTAGGGCCAATTAGAGATGAAGCGAGGCTGAATAAAACTAAATTGTTTATAAGTAAAACAAGAAAAAAGCTAAAAAATGTCAAGATTTCAAATAGCACTAAATGGAATCAGGGTTTAATTGAGTACCTTGAGCTTGAAAACATGATTGATACCGCAGAACTTATGGCAATTGCGGCGCTGGAAAGAAAGGGGAGCCTAGGAGGTCATGTAAGAGCTGACTGTCGCAATATCTCACTTTTTTCCAAGCCGTATTCAACGATTGTAAGATTTGTTAATAATGGTGTAAATGTTACCAGATTACCAAGGAAACAAACTGAATTTAAAAAACTAATTAAGTTTAAGTTTGAAGAACAAAAAAAGTTCTTGGGAGCAAAGATTTTAAGACTTATGCCGATGATTTTAAAAGATAGAGTGCTCGAAAAACGTTACAAAAAAATCATGAATATTCAAAAAGCTTCAATTACCGTTCAACCAGGAAGTGTTGAGGCCGCTTTCGGGGATCGAAAAATACTATGACTAAAAAAGAGACTAGAGCTAGAAAATATCTTAACGTCACCATCGTTACCCATTTAGAGGGTAAAGATATGCCCGTGAACTTTAAATATAAAAAAAGACATGATAGAGAAAAACCCATGGCACTTGATGTTTTGCTTCAAGCGCAAGAAACAAAACTTCCTGAACTCGCTTTTAGGTATGGGTGTCGTGCAAGAAACTGTGGGGTTTGTACTATAGATATTAATGGTTTGCCAAGAATCGCTTGTCGTTCTGTAGTAAGAGAAAATGATAAATTAAAGGCGATGTCAACTCTACCAGTAATAACCGATTTAGTCGTGAGAAGAGATCAAATATCTAGGCAGCTTAGAGGAAAGATTTATAGAAACTCAGGGGGAAATGATCTCAATGTTGATGCCTCAGAGGATTATCACGAACTTACATCCTGCATAGAGTGCTATGCCTGCCTTCATAATTGTCCGATGCATGAAAAAAATAGTATTGATCCAAGCGAAAGTAACGAAAGATACGAGTACGGAAACCCCTTTTCATTATTAAAGCTACAAACTATTGTGATGGATCCAGTCTCGAGTAATTCACAGAAAAGTGATGCTATTACTCAAGCCGTAAATCTTGGTTTAGATACTTGCCTAAATTGTCCAGGATGCAAATGTGGTATAGGTATTGATCTAAAGGGAAAGGTGGTCAATCCACTTATAAGTGCTTTAAAGAAAATAGCAGATGAGTAATTGTTATTTTTAAGAAAATAATTGTTCAAAATACCTATACAAACTGCTCAATTTTAACTAGCAAATCTGGAAAGTCCTCGGCGATTAGATCATGATGAGGGTTTGGAGTTGGATCTGGAGGTCCTTGCTTTCCCCATTCATCTGGTCTTTTTACAAAAGCTGTTTTGAACCCCACGCGCTTTGCAGCGTCTAAATCAAAGTTGTGACACGCAACCATCATGCACTCATCAGGTTTGAGTTGAAGGTGCTGACTTACGGTGTTGTACGCTTCTGGTAAAAGTTTATATTTTTTAATACCTTCACAAGAAAAGACTGCATCCCAATGAAGAGAGTTTTTTCGTGCAGTGTCGATGATTATGCGATAACTAAGTATAGTAAACGAACATACTATTAACTTTTTTTTCAATTTAGGGAGCGTACCTGGAAAATCCTCCCAACACTTTAAATTATGAACGGTTTCGTAAGCAATATATTGAATGTCTTCTTTTGTAAAATTGGCTAAATTGTTTTCCTTGATTAGTTCTTCTAAAATAAACCTATGAGCGTCATCAAAATTATATTGTGGTGGCTCATTTTCGCCTAAATTCAGCATTGACTCAAGGCTTCTTCTTCTAAGTTCATTTGCTAGAGAGGCCCAATCTCTTTTATAATTATATTTATCACCAACTATCTTTAATGCATCTCTGAAACCTGAGTGCCAGTCGAGTATTGTTCCACCCGTATCGAAAGTAAGCGCTTTAATTTTGTTCATTTGTTAATCCCCAGAAGACTTCTAATCGATCATTTTGTTACCGGCATATTACTTAGAGCTTTGATAATCGAGGCACTAAGTTCTCCTGACACAAAATTGTCCAAATCGGATCCATTTTCAAAGGAATCAACATACGCCTCCACATCCTTTTTAAGAATTCCCATAGTATTATCATTTTCGAAGTTTTCTTTAAACCATTCTATATCTGCCCTGTTTGTACCGAACCAAGTTTGACCAGAAGAAGTATCAATAGTATTGAACAAAGCATCTATATCAAGCTCAAACTTTTGAGCTTGATGCAACACATGCCTTACCGATACAACAGAACTTGCAGCGATAAAATTATTAAGAACTTTCACCATCATACCTGATCCATAATTTCCAATATGATTTATTCTTGCACCCATCAATCCTAGAAGGGGCTCGATATAATTGAATAAAACTTTTTCGCACCCAACCATAAAAGTCAGTGTTGCTTCATTAGCAGCTATTGTTGCACCAGACATGGGGGAATCAATGATCGTAATGTTTTTGGGAGCCTTTCTTTTTAAATCCATCATAAACTTTGGAGATAATGTTGAAGCAATAATGAGGATTTTACTAGATTGCTGCTCAAATAACCCATTGTTTCCTTGGCACAATTCTAAGGTATCTGATGCATCTCTAACTACACTAATTATAATATTCCTATCATTTAGAAACTTCTTCTTAGAAGTTAAAAAGTCTTTTCCTAGGTCTATTAAAGATGTCTTTCTTTCAATATCATATCCCTTAGCATCAATATTTTTTGATAACATTGAATTAAGCATAGGTAGGCCCATATTTCCACAGCCAGCCAAACCTATTTTCTCTTTTAAAATATCCTCTTTGAAGCTTTTTGAGATCATATTGTTATCGTATCAAAAAAAAGCCATAATAAAAACCAAGATATATTGAAGTAATAGACCGATAACTGGAGAATGGTAGAATGCTTTTATTCGAAGATATAGTTCGCGCAGAGAAGATAGTCTCTAAGCATATAGTCACAACCCCAGTGGTCCAATCTCAGGCTCTATCAAAGGCTGTTGGGGAACGTATATATTTGAAGTTAGAAAATCAACAAATCACCGGCAGCTTTAAAATCAGGGGTGCGATTAATGCAATATCAAACCTAAACCCAGTACAAAAAAAGGCAGGAGTAGTAGCATTGTCTACTGGAAACCATGGCAGGGGCCTAGCTTTTGCTGCTAATTTGATGAAAATTAGATGTATAATATGCATGTCCAAAGTTGTTCCTAGTAATAAAATTGAGGGAATAAAAGCGCTGGGTGCTGAAGTAAGATTAATTGGAGCAAATCAAGATGAAGCACAACTAGAGGCCGATAGACTTTCAATTGAGGAAGGGATGACCTACGTCTCTCCGTTTGATAATATTGATGTTATAGCGGGTCAAGGGACTTTAGGGCTGGAGATTTATCGACAAATACCAGAACTAAATTTTGCTTTTGTCCCCTTATCTGGAGGTGGACTGATCTGTGGAGTGGCCAAGGCCTTAAAAGAGCAGAACAGAAATTTGAAAGTAATTGGAGTTTCGATGGATAGGGGTGCTGCTATGTATGAGTCTCAAAAGGTGGGAAAACCAATTTTTGTAAAAGAAGAGGAAAGTCTTGCAGATGCTCTGACAGGAGGTATTGGTCTCGATAATAAGTACACTTTTCGACTTACAAAACAACTAGTTGATGAGATAGTTGTCGTGAGCGAAAAAGAAATCGCAGATGGAATACACCATGCCTATTGGCGTGAGTCGCAAATAGTTGAAGGGGCTGGAGCGGTAGCTATTGCATCACTTTTGAATAAAAAATTTAAACCTAATGGGCCTTCCGTAGCTCTAATGTGTGGAAGAAATATAAATATGGAAAAACATTTCACTTTGATATCTGCAAGGCCTTAATTCGCATTTAAGAAGTGTTATTCAAACCAACCTTTCTTTTAATGCTACTCTATCAACTTTTTTTGCTGGGGTCAGTGGTAAATTTTTTAAAACTATAAACTCTGACGGAACCTTATAGGGTAGCATCGTATCTTCACAATATCTCTTAATGATGGAGATATCTACATTGTCCTTTAGGGTGATGAATGCAATTGGTGTTTCACCGCTTCGGTCATCCTGTTTTCCAACAACACAAACGGAGGAAATATTGGATAGAGACATTAATAGTTCTTCAATTTCTCGAGGGAATACATTGAAGCCTTTCACAAATATCACATCTTTTTTTCTATCTGTTATAGATAGAAATCCTTTGTTATCTAGTACACCTATGTCACCCGTGTATATAAATCCATCTCTTATAGTAGATTTAGTTTCCTTAATATTTCCTTCATATTCCATCATCATATGCGGGCCTTTAACTCGAATTTCGCCTATCTCACCAGAATTCAAAACTTTTCTTCCCGTTTCAATATCTACGATTTCAATTAAAGTATCAGGGACCGCCTTGCCTGCTGACCCTAGCTTGGTGCCTTTTTCAACCGTATTTACTGATATAGGAGCAATTTCGGTCATACCATATCCCTCATAAATTGGTATTCCAGTTTTTTCTTTCCACATTTTATGAACAGCCACAGGAAATGGTGCTCCCCCGCCAGGACATACTCTTAAATGAGGTATTTGACTTTTTTCAAATTTCTCAACAGAAAGTAAAGCTTGGTATATAGCTGGGGGACCTCCGCCAAATACTGTTATCTCTTCGCTGCTAAGTTTTTCAACTATTAGTTTGGGATCAAACTCGTCTGGTATAAAAACGGTACCAGACTTTAGAAGTGGGTTTGTCACTCCGGTTAAAAACCCATAAATGTGTGTGAATGGTGCCACAACCAACCACTTTTCATTCGAAGTAGTTGGCCATCCCCATTCCATTCGATCAACCATGGAAGTTATAGATTTATGTGAATGATTAATCTGCTTAGGAATACCGGTTGTACCACCAGAAAACAAAATGGCGCCTACTTCCGTACTTTCACATCTAAAATCAGTTTCATCTATACCTGTTTTTTCTAATTCTAAATAATCTTCTATCTTCACGATAATACTTTCACTTTTTGGAAGTGCTTTATCTGATATGAGCAGTGATGGTCTCAAATTATCTATCAGTTTTTCCAAGGCTAAGTCCGGCAATAAGTAATTTAGCAGAGCAGGCCTATTTCCAGAAATCAGAATGGCAAAGTACGATATTAAAAATAAAATAGAGTTTGGAAGAAATATTCCAATTCGCTCATTATTTATATTTTTTTTAGCGATCTCATTTGAAAGTGTAGTACAAGCTGTGATAAACTGCTGATAGGTAAATTCGTGACAAGCAGACTTACAGTATGTTTTAGAGGGATTACTATTAGCTGCACGATATAATAAATCGAGAACTGTATTATTTTTTAAATTATTTTCCATAAAGCAATTAAAAATCAAAATTTACCGTAATTTCAATAACTTTATTTTTAAATACCTTATTTGTATTTTTGTTTACCAGACTTTTCACAGCTATGTTACCATTTCAACTGTACGTTTGAGAAACGACAACTGAAATGGAGAAAAAAATGTTGCGCCACCTAGGGTTACTGTCAAAGCATGCGGCCAAAAAGTTTTGTGATAAGGAAGCTCTTATTTTTGAAAAACAAAGTTTCTCGTTTCGAAAGTTACACGATTTGGTTGAAAATTTTGGTGCAGGCCTGATATCTTTGGGCGTTAAAGAGAAAGATGTGGTTACTCTTTACGCATCAAATAGTTGGGAATGGATAGTAAGTTATTTTGCCATCGCCAGGGTCGGAGCTGTTATCAATCCTGTAAACACCATGTTGACTTCTTCCGAAATAATTTATGTTGTGAACGACTGTGGTGCAAAAACAATTATTTGTTCAGAAGATAAAATTCAAGCTCTTAAAGACATAAGAAAACACACCCAAATTAAAAACATCATTTCCTTTGGAGGAAAAAGTGATGGTATTCACTCGTTTGGATCAATCTTAGCTAGAAATCTTTCGATTGAAAAGGAACCAAACGTATCTCCTGAAGACTTATCTACAATAGCATACACCTCCGGAACAACAGGACATCCAAAAGGGGCAATGCAGTCACATGAGGCTGTAATACTGAACGGAAGTATGACAAGCCAACTTCATATGAGAGGACCAAATGATACCGTTGTTAGTGCCCTACCCTGCCCACATGTCTACGCAAATGTTTTAATGACTGGAATGATGATGTTTGGAACTAAACTAATTCTACATAAACTTTTTGAGGTAGATACAATCTTTGAATCTATAAAATCTACTAAGGCAACCATTTTTGACGGTGTCCCAACAATGTACATGTTTATGCTAAATAGCCCCAATTTAAAAAATGCCGACTTATCTAGCTTAAATCGATGCTATGTAGGTGGTCAAACAATGCCAGTTGCTACTATGACTGCAGTAGAAAGAGAGTTTAAAGTGCCTTTGACAGAACTTTGGGGAATGACTGAAATAGCAGGACTGGGGGCAACATTCCCACTTTTTGGCCCTAACAAACATGGATCAATTGGATGCGCGATTCCTTATTGCGATTTAAAAATTGTAGATGTCAATAATTGTTCAAAACAAATGAATATAGGTGAAGTGGGAGAACTTATGGTTAAAGGCCCTATAACTATGATGGGATATTTTGGTGATGACAAAAAAACCAAAGAAACGTTAGAACCAGATGGGTGGTTGCACTCAGGCGATTTAGCTAAGATGGATCAAGACGGTTGTGTATATATCGTTGATAGGAAAAAAGACATGATAATTACAGGAGGCTATAATGTTTATCCCGCAGAAATTGAGAGAGTTTTAGCTGCGAATCCAAAAGTAGCACTTGCTGCTGTTGGGAAACAAAGCGATGAGCTTAAGGGAGAAATTGCAAAGGCTTACATCGTTCTAAAAGAAGGTGAACAAGCTAATGAGGAAGAGATGATTGCCTTTTGTCGGGAAGAGCTAGCAGCTTACAAATGTCCTAGAAAAATTCAATTTGTGATGGATGTTCCGAAGACTAGTACAGGAAAAATCATGAGAAGAGAACTCAATACTTTAGATAACCTTATTTAATCTAGTTTAAACTAGATGTTGGTGCCGCCAGAGAGAGTTAATTGCTCCGCAGCTGCACCGATGACTACACCAAAGTAAGCAATATCAATATGTTAGGTAAATTATAGTTCATGTCAAGACGCACATATTTGTCTACCCAATGCAGGACCACAGGGGGGTACTTACGTAATATTTTCTTGGAGTGTGCAGTAGAAGGGAAGTTTTAAACACAAAAGCGAACTAAAATCCTTTGACAACTAGTGAAACGAACTTAGTTGCAATGCATGTAAAAGAAAAGGGTTTCAAATGGAAGAAAATAATGCAGGTTTCGGTATAGCATTCGTAACAATAATATTTGGTGCATTTATATTACCTTCGATTGTACTTTTGTCGGTTGGAGACACATGGGACCGATTTATAGATAAGTATGGTTCTGCTGTCACAACCGAATGTTGGGAGAATAGTAAGCATGAAAAGGTTTGTCGAAGTGACAGAAAGTGTAAATTTGGGCGTTTGTTTTGTATAGAAGAAGGTTTCAGATGGCAAGCCGATTAATATCTGTTTCGAAAAATATATTTGGGAAGGCATTTTATTCTAATCTTTGGATTGCCATTTCCTTTGGATTAGTTTCCCAAGTAATTGGTTATACAAAATACGAGGGATATTTTGATCTTTATTGGATAATTATGAAGGATGGTTATCTTTACTTTAATCTATATCCTAGCTTTGATGAGCTGAGTGCAGTTCTATTCATTAGGGTATTTCTAGCTGTTTTTGTCTTTCTAACCGTTAAAGACAAACTAAAGGGTAACTAAAATTACAAAAAAATTCTCTGGAGTTGCAATAGAGTACATTAAATACAAGTTAACCGGAGCCTCAATAGTGACTTTTCTATTTTTATCGGCATGTAATGGTGGAGATGGAAGTGGCTACTGAAAAAGCTGTTAAGATAATAAATATATACACTCATAAGGTGTAAAAGAGATTAAACAGTCTAGGAACTCACTTAGTGTTCATCGGCATTCCTTTATTATTAATAATAACTATGCAACTAGGTGCTATGATTATCTACTTGTTTTACTCTAGCTAGGGTACGCTTGGGACATAAAGGGTACAGATTGTATGTTCTTGGAGTGTGCAGCAGATAGGATAATGGCAATCATTCATAAAACGTTTATACAAACATTCCACTAGTTTTTATTTGATCAAAAGACGTTTTTTAGGGTAAAAAAATTTTAGACCTAAAATAAGGAGGAATTAAATATGTACTTGATAGTAGGCACAGTAGGAGTAGTTGGTTTCATTTTTTACGCAGCTATCTCCGGTGGAGATTTAGGCCGATTTTTGGATATTCCATCACTCGCCATTGTGGTAGGAGGAGCGTTTTTCGCGACCCTTGCTATGAGTAGAGGAAGATTTAATCAAGAAACAGTAAGCTTTTTTGGTAATTCCGCTTTCATGTTGGGTTGGATTGGTCTTCTAATAGGTATAGTACTAATGTTAGGTAGCACTGATCTTTCAACTGCTGAAGGAATTAACACCTTTTTTGGTAAAGCATCGCCTGTCGCACTGCTAACCGTTTTATACGGTCTTATTTTGAAACTTGTTTGTTCTGCTTGGGCAGAAAGCATGATGCAAGAAAAATAATATTTAGAGCAAGCTTGGCTTTCATAAATGTGTTAAGAAAAAAGTGTTTTACCAAAACTACCGATGATAATTTTTGGCTTGAACCATAATTTGCTTTGGAGGTTCCTTAGGCTTAGCTCCAAGCTTTGTTGAAGCAGAAGTGTGGCTAGTGTTGCTACAAATATAGTCGTGATTTACATGTAATAGGTGTTGGTGCTTTTACAAGAGACTATTAACCACTTTTGGTCAACCTACCCACGCTTGGGACATAGGGGGTGTGCATGTAGTATGTTCTTGGAGTGTGCAGCAGATCGAGTGCTATTTTTTGAACTTAGGTATTCTTAAAGATTGCTCTATTTTTTTGTCATGAATATTCATTAGCAATTATTAACGTTAGGCAAGTTCAAGCACAACTTTTCCGTTAGAACTATTCAACTTATGCTCTGGAACAATCATTGGATCTCCTGATGATTTACCTGCAACTCCCAGCCCATTTGAGTCAAACTCACTAGAGTGGTACCTACCACGTTTTGTGCAGGCGAATGGCACTTTTGGGTCGCCTGTTAGGCCGATGGCTTTTCCCTTATGAGGGCAGGTTAATTCAACAATCAGGTAGTCATTATCTCTCCGCATTACGGCTACATATTGCGTTTGTCCAGTTCCTGCATAGTCCGCACTATCATTCGGACGGGCAACTACACTAACATCTCCAGGTTTAAGTTGTGAAATATCAATGCTCGCAGGACCATTTTCAAGTCGCAGAACTTTTTTAAGCCCCATCGGAATATCAGTTGGGATGTTAGCCCAACCACTTAAATCTGCACTTGTTGCCGCGTTAAGCACAGCCGGGCATAAGAATGTGGCAGTGCTAGCAAGAGTGACAATGACATGTCGACGAGAAATTTTTTTCATATTGAGGTTATCCTTTCTTTGTTATCCATATATTTCTAAAAGTGTTGTCACGGTCTATAAAACTATGTTTAATCGTGCCTAATACATGGAGACCAAGAACCACAAGTAGGACCCATTTTAATGCAAAGTGAGCTTCCATGAACAGGTCCCCTAAGTCAGATCTGGCAAAGGCAACATCAATGGGAAACAATAGCTCTGCGTTTCTGAGGCCCGAAGCCGTAATGTAGCCAGTAACGACATAAGCAATAAGAAGTGCATATAGGGTGATTTTAACTAAGGCAGCAAGTATCTTTTCCCACCATAGATGTTCAGAATTAGGTGGGCCAACCCCGAAAGCTAGCCTTACTCCGATCCAGATAAAAACAAGAACTAAAAGGAGTTGCCCTCCCCACTGGTGAAAGATCAATGCATTTGAACCAACAATTTTAAAACTATATAACAGTCCAGAAGTGGCCAAAGCGAACATTAGAGCGGCAGTTGTCCAATGTAACACTATTATCCCAAAAGAATATCTCATTTCATCCGCTTTTTTTTAAATAGTACTTCTAAATCCCAAAAAAAACTTCTATCTTGGTAGCCGTATTTTAGGCTTCTAAAATATAATACTCATGTTTAACTATAATTTCCCAGTTCTTCGATCCTGCTCCAAGCTTTTTTAAGAATGGATGTTCTACGATTTAACTACGTAAACAGATATCTATTGAGAGATAGTATAGATCGGTAATTTGGCAAGAGACTGGCAGCCATTTTCGTATTATCATTTGGTATACCCTCGTTGACTAGTTTTCATCAAAGCCAAGTAAATAAAGCTAACAAAATTACTGCATGGTGCCCCCAGAGAGACTCGAACTCCCGACCCACTGATTACAAATCAGTTGCTCTACCAGCTGAGCTATAGAGGCACGACCCGAAATTAAAAACATTTTGGAATTTTTGCAATAAAATTTTGCTATTGATGGTGAATTTGTATAATTAATGTATATTTAGTTCGGTTGATACACATAATGTCTTTAGTTTTATTAAGTTTAGGTGTTTTTCTTAGCATTTTTGGTCTATTTGGGTTTTTGAATGTAATATATGCGGGTTTTAAAATACGTAAACAGAACGAAACTTTTCATGGGGATAGGACAAATGATCGTTTTGAACGATTACTAATTATAAATTATCTATCTTTGTGTTTGTCTGCCTTTGGTCTTATCATCTTGGTTCTAGGGATATTATTGAGATAAAGATATTTGTTCTAAAGCCTCTTTAATCAAATCAAGACAGTATGGTGTAGAAAATCTGTGATCTATTCCTTTAATTATCTGAAGCTGTATATCATTGCTACTCAGTTTATTTAGTATCTCAATACTTGTAGACAGAGGCACATCATCATCAAGAGATCCATGAAAAAGCCTTATCGGGCAATTAATAGTTTGCTGCTTGTCCAATATCAAGTTCTTGTTTCCGTCATCTATTAATTTTTGAGTAATTACAAGTGGCTGGTCAAAATACTCAGAGTGAAAAGAAAGTTTTCCTTCGCTCTTGAGTGATTGTCTCTGATTAATAGTTAGATTGTTAGGCATATATTTAGTAGTGAAGTCAGGGGCAGCAGCAATACCAACTATTCCGGCAACTTTTTTAGGGTATAATCTCGTAAACAATAGTGATATCCATCCTCCGAGAGAGGAGCCAACCAAAATCTGTGGACCCGAAGTAAGCCCAATTATAATTTTTGTTGTATCTTCAAGCCAATCAGAAATAGATGTATCTTCAAATTGTCCTGAAGAAGCACCATGGCCTCTATAATCAAACCTTAAAAAATCTCTTTTGTTTTCTTCTGCCCAATTGGAAAGAAAAAGAGCTTTAGTGCCCTCTTTATCTGACTTTAAACCACTCAAAAATACAACACCTGGCGACTTTTTTCCTTTTTTTGCACCAATAACTTGTGAAAAAGCTAATTTTTGTCCATCATCAATCTTATAAAATCTTGTTTTAACCATTTCTTTATTTCTATTTTTGGCTATAGCACTTGATCGGATAATTGCACAGACATGAACATTCTTCAACTTTTAACGAGCCTTAATAATGACATTTCGATTAGAGCAATTGCTTCTTATTCTAAAATATTAAACAGTAATGGTTTCAATTCATATGTTTTTGCTCCTCTTGGTAGAGAATTATCCTACTTCAAGCGATGGGGTGCTGAAGTTGTAAGTAAAAGCTCTTCTGCCCTTGATATTAATTACTCCAAAGCGACTATAAAGGAAATATGTGAAGTAGTATTATCAAGATCAGTTAATGCAATACATGTTTATGACATAGCAGGCTATAAAGCTGCTTTGCAGGTAAAAAAAACCTGCTCGATTAAAATAGTAATGTCTCTGCTCACTGACATTTCAGAACAAACTGTAATAGGTAGATTAAATAAGACAATTTTTGGAGAATTCATGCCGCGTGCAACTACTTTAGTTCCAAGCAAAACAGCATACAGGCAACTCCTTACAAAATATTCTAGAAAAAATATAGATTTGTTTCATGTACCAGTTCCGGTAGATTTAACGATATATGATGAAAAAAAAATCAGCCAAGAAAGAACTATTTCTTTGGCTACCCAGTGGGGAATGCTTGAAAAGCCAAGACACATTATCTTTACTAAAGCCTTTTTCGGTTCAAACAAATGGCAAAACCAGATAATAAAGTTAGCGATGACCCTAGAGAAATTACCAGAAAATATAAAGCCCTATGTTGTTATTTTAAAAAATGGCTCAAATAAAAAGCTATCTAGTGAATTTGAAGAAAAATATTTTAAAAATAGAAACAGCGTTTTGTGTCTGATGGATGACCTCCTTGATATGGAGGCTGGCCTAAAACTCTCATCTATATACCTAGAACTTAGTCCTGAAAATGATTACTACTCTTTAGATATACTTAATGCATTAGCTATGGGTAACGCGGTGGTCAGTTGGCAAAGCCCAGTAAATAAAGAGCTTGTACCTTTCCAATATCATGAGTACCTTACTAAAAATGGAGACATTAAGGAACTTGTACAAGTTTTAGCCAAGTTACTAAAAATGGGCCAAAAAGAAAGGGATTTTACTGGACGAACAAGCCGTAATTATGTATTAAACAATTTTAATACGAAAAACATGGAAGCGCTATTGATTGATGCATACAGTACTTTATCTTTCAGAAAAGCAAGTTAACGAAGTATAGAGTGAGATTAAATCTGACCGAGGACAATAAAATTGCTATTGAACTTTTCGACGGTTCTTTAAGAAAGTTTCCCAGTGGCAAAACAGGGTTTGAAATAGCGAAAGAAATATCTCCATCTCTTGCAAAAAAAGCAATAGCATGCTCAGTTGATGGTATTTTGACAGACTTATCCACAAAACTAATAAATAATTGTTCCCTCACAATTCATACACACAAAGATACGGAAATAGCATTAGAATTAATTCGACACGATTGTGCGCATATCTTAGCTAAAGCGGTTCAAGAGATTTGGCCAAATGTTAAAGTAACTATAGGACCAGTAATTCAAGACGGTTTCTTTTATGATTTTGATAAAGAGGAACCCTTTTCTGAGACAGATATTGAAAAAATTGAATTGCTCATGAAACAAATAATTGAAAACAAAGAGCCTGTTAAAAAAGAAACATGGGATCGTGAAAGAGCCCTCAAGTTTTATAAGGAAAAAAATGAGCCATACAAAGCAGAGCTGGTTGAGGGTATTCCCATCGATGAAGATATTAAAATGTACTGGCATGGAAATTGGCAAGATCTATGCAAAGGACCACATTTATTTCACACAGGCCAGGTGCCCTCTGACGCTTTTAAACTTACCAAGGTCGCCGGCGCTTACTGGAAGGGAGATAGCAAAAATAAAATGCTCCAGCGTATTTATGGGGTAGCTTTCACAAACAAAAAAGAACTAAAACAATATTTTTTGAGGCTAGAAGAAGCTGAAAGGCGAGACCATAGAAAGCTTGGCAAAGAAATGGAGTTGTTTCATTTACAGGAAGAGGCTACCGGCAGTATTTTCTGGCATCCAAAAGGATGGAAACTATACTCAACACTACAAGCATATATGAGTAGAAAGCTTGAAAACAATGGCTACTCAGAAGTAAAAACGCCACAAATTGTAGATAGAAAGCTGTGGGAAAAATCAGGCCATTGGGATAAATTTAGGGAAAATATGTTCATTGTAGAAGTGGATGAACAAGAAAAATCGCCCAGAATAAATGCATTAAAACCTATGAACTGTCCATGCCACGTACAAATTTATAATCAAGGTATAAAGTCTTATCGAGACCTTCCGTTAAGAATGGCAGAATTTGGGGCTTGCCACAGGAATGAACCTTCGGGGGCATTGCATGGACTTATGAGAGTGCGGGCTTTTTTACAAGATGACGCACATATTTTTTGTACTGAGCAACAAATAGAAAGCGAAACAAAGAAATTTATTGACCTATTATCTGTAGTTTATGCAGAACTTGGTTTCGATAAGTTTAAGATAAAATTTTCTGATAGGCCACAAAATAGAGCAGGTTGTGATCAGGTTTGGGAGCGTGCCGAAGAGGCTTTGAAAGGTGCCACCAGAATGGCAGGTTATGACTTTTCGATAAACAAAGGTGAAGGAGCATTTTATGGCCCAAAGCTAGAGTTTGTATTAACAGATGCATTGGGCCGTGATTGGCAATGTGGAACATTACAAGTCGACTTTGTTTTGCCAGACAGATTAGGATCTACTTATATTAATGAGATGGGAGAAAAACAGAACCCAGTTATGTTACATAGAGCAATACTTGGGTCCTTTGAGAGGTTTATTGGTATTTTGATTGAAAATACAACTGGGAGACTTCCCCTCTGGCTTGCTCCAGTACAAATCGTGATTGCGTCTATAACGACAAATGTTAATGATTACGTTGATGAAGTCGCCAGCGTATTAAAAAACTTAGGTTTGCGATATGAAGTAGATAATAGAAACGAAAAAATTAATTATAAAGTTAGAGAACATTCAATTTCTAAAATCCCTATAATTGCCGTTGTGGGTGAAAAAGAGGTTAAGAACCGTTCAATAAATATAAGGCGTCTAGGTCAAAAGGATACGCAGACAATTTCTTTGAAGGATGCCATCGAAGTTTTTTCCACGGAAGCTTTACCGCCTGATCTAAAAACCGTCAAAGAAAGTAGTGGGACAACTATTGCAACTAAATAATCCAATTAACTCAATAAAAAGGAGCTTGAAATCGTAAGAAGAAATCAGGAAATAACCTCGGGACAAAAGGAATTGGCGGCTCGAGTAAATTCATCAATAATATGTGAAGAAGTACGTTTAATCGATGCAGATGGAAATATGGTAGGAATAGTTAGCCCTGAAAAGGCAAACACCATGGCAAACGAGGCTGGCCTCGATTTGGTTGAAATTTCTCCTAACGCTACTCCTCCAGTTTGCAAAATTATGGACTTCGGAAAGTTCAAATATGACCAGCAAAAAAGAGAAGCGGAAGCAAGAAAAAAGCAGAAGACAATTGAACTTAAGGAAATAAAATTTCGCCCCAATACTGATAAGCATGACTATGAGGTCAAGATGCGCTCAGTAACAAAATTCCTTGAAAATGGAGATAAAGTAAAAATAACTCTTAGGTTCAGGGGTAGAGAGATGGCTCACCAGGAATTGGGTGCTGAACTGCTTGAAAGGGTAGCGTTAGATACAGCTCATCTCGGTAAACCAGATGTGATACCCAAAGTTGAGGGAAGACAAATGGTGATGATACTATACCCTAATACCTAACAGTATTAATTTAAACAGTATATAAAAATAAAAATGCTCCTTCGTCAGTTCATTGAGATAATACCTTTCTATTTATTAATATTTCTTTTGAGAGTCTTACCTTTCGAAAAAAGAGTATATTGGGGAGGAGAATTATGTAAGCTAATTCTGCCAAAAATTAGAAAGTTTAATAAAAGAGTCGACACTAATCTCAAACTCATTTATCCAAATATGTCCCAAAATAGAAGAAAAAAGTTCATTGAAGAAAACTCAAAAATGATTGGTAAGAGTTTCATAGAGCTTATGTTCAATAAAGAATTTCATAAACAAACTAACAAAATAATTTATGAAAAGACAGAGTTATTGGCTCTTTTGGAAGCAAAAAATTTAAATCGACCAATAATAATCATATCTGGGCACATAGGTTCTTGGGAAGCAGTTAGAGCGGTACTTAGTAAGAATAACCTCACTTCTGGCGCAATTTACCAGCGAAACAGAAACATCTTTTATGAGCGTCTCCACCTACGTGCTATCAAAGAAGGAGGCGAGCCCATACTCGAGGTGGGAACATCCGGCACCAGAAAAATGATTTCCCTGATTAGATCTGGAGGAGTGATAGCACTTATGATTGATCAAGCAGTTGAGGAGGGTAAGTACTTCAAATTTTTAGGCAGACCAGCCAAAACATCCACATCTATTGCAGAAATATCAATAAAATATAACGCTCTTCTTGTACCTGCTTATGGCATTCGGAGACCTGACAATAGTATAAAGGTAAATTTTGAGAGCCCCTTAGAGTTATCTACTGTGAGTGCGATCACAAAAATGATGAATTCCAGTCTGGAGAATCGAGTGAGGCAAGCTCCTACTCAATGGTATTGGCCACATAAACGTTGGAAATGAAAGGCTCCGAATTTTGGTAATTTAAGTTATTCGGAGCCAAACTCTACCGGCTGGGTTAAGATGCTTAGCTGCATCCCCCAGTCTTGGAACATGACACTGCATCAGGTGATACTGTTGGCGCCTCACAACCAGCGGTAAAAAGTCCACCAAACGCCAGAGCAA